>NZ_JACSWC010000221.1 GCF_016888165.1 Halomicronema sp. CCY15110
ATCGAAGCTTGAAACACTTGATATACAATTGTTTCAAGAGATGTGGCCCATTTTTACACGAATCGGTGCCATACCCCCTCATCGCTCATCTCTAAGCAAAAATCAGGTGGCGAACTATCGGACACATTTGCTGTCCCCCACCGTAAGAACGAAATTTTTATTTATTGCCAGAAATGAATAAAAATTTTAGTGGCTTTCCCACTAAAATCTAGGCATTAATATAAAACGTCCGATTTTTCAACCGTTTAAATTCTGTTTTTAATATGAGCTTTTTGTGCAATGGCCAAGCGATCGCTGCAGGCCTCACTCGTTGGTGTTCAACGGGCGAAGCGGGCCTTTTCTAGCAAGGGATGGACTCAAGAAAACCTGGCAGGGGAGGTTAATCTCAAAACCCGTCAGCCGATCTGGCGCTTGTTTACCGGCCAGCCGGTCGATCGGCAAGTCTTTATGGATGTGTGCCACATTCTGGATTTGGACTGGCGCGACATTGCCAACAACCCACCGGAAAACTTTCCTGACCCTGACGAATTATCGGAGTCGACTTTGTCGGCGCTTGACGAGTCCGATATTGACGAGTTAGTGACTGCGGTGCGATCGCAGCACCGAGAGACTATTCAGCAGCGGTGCGGCATTTTACAACTCCTCGACATTCATCACCCGGTCAACCTGGATGACATCTATGTTGATGTCAACATTCTGAAAGAACTGGCCAGCCAGCAGTGGGGCGAACTCACCACCCTCAACAACTTAGCCCTCACCGAGTTTGCTCGGGTGGGGTTAGGAGCCGTTGAGCGATCGCAAATTCCCGGCATGGAAGCGGTCGAAACTTACGCCAAACTGCGGGTGTTGGGCAAGCCCGGAGTGGGCAAAACCACCTTCTTGCAGCATTTAGCTGTGCAGTGTGACTGCGGGGAGTTCGCGGCGGAGCAGGTGCCGATTTTTCTGGCTTTGCGGGAATTTGCCGAAGCGGCTAAACGCCAGGATGACTTTAGTCTCTTTAACTATATTCAACAGACCTTTCCCACCTCGGGCCTGGCCGACCCATCAACCTTAGAAACCCTGCTGCAAGCGGGGCGAGTGCTGTTGCTGATGGATGGCATGGATGAAGTCTCCAGCGCGGACATTACCCTGGTCGTGAATGAAATTCGCCGCTTTGCCGATAAGTATCATCGCAATCGGTTTGTGGTGTCCTGCCGCACAACAGCCCACAAGTTCTGTCTGCGCGGCTTTACCGATGTAGAAATCGCCCCCTTTACCCGGACCCAAATCCAGACCTTTGCCCAAAAATGGTTCCGGGCGCTGAGCCCAGCCGGCACGCGGTCAGGTTCAGCGCCAGCGGCTCAATTTATGCAAACCCTAGACCTGCCGGAAAACTGGCCGTTTCGACAGTTGGTGGCCACCCCTCTATTTCTGCACCTGGCCTGCTGGATGTTTCAAGGCGATAAAAAGTTTCCCAGCAAGCGGACGGCCTTTTATAAAAAAGGGCTGAACCTGCTGTTGGGCAAGTGGGATGAAACCAAAGGGGTGGCACGGGATGATATCTACCGAGGCTTTTTACTGCCACAAAAGATGCGGTTGCTGAGCCAGCTCGCCGCCGACACCTTTGAGCAGGGACAATACTTTTTTGAGCAGCGCACCATTGAGCGCTACATCGAAGATTATCTACAGGAATTGTCAGGACTCGCCCTGGCCCCCGAATCACTACAGCTAGAAAGTGAGGCGATCCTCAAGGCGATCGAGGCCCAACACGGACTCCTGATCGAACGAGTCCGGGGCATTTTTTCGTTCTCTTACCTGGCATTTCAAGAATATTTGACCGCGCGGAAAATCGTCGCTACTCATAACTTGCGATCGCAAGAGCAAGCCCTGGACGGGCTTGTCAGCCATATTACCGACCCCCACTGGCACGAGGTCTTTTTGCTCACGGTGACCATGCTGCGCAGTGCCGATTCTCTCGTTCAGTTGATGAAGCAGAAGATTGATGGCCTGGTGGCTACAGATCCCTACCTGCAAGATTTTTTGCAGTGGGTCAACCAAACCTCTCAGGCCATCCCCCAGGAGTCTCAACTCGCGACGATCCGAGGGTTTTACCTGACCCTGATCCAGCCCTTGACCATGGCAGTCGACTTTACCTTACCGGCCCCCCTAGATCAGGACATTGTGTTAGACGCGGCCCTAGAAAATTTGTTGCAAGCTCTGGCCCTTGACCACAGTCAGGATGCGGCCTATGTCAACACCTGTCGTCAGGCTTTCAATAGCGTTTTAGCTATGGTTCAAGATGCGGGCTTTGATCAAGCGCTGCGACAACTCCAGGCGCAACTGCCGTCGCCCCAGCAAACTCAAGCAAGACGACAAGCTTGGTGGCAAGAAAATTACACGGCCTGGGTGGCTCAACTCAAAGCGGCGATCGCCCATTACCGCAACATCCATCATCCCTGGCAGTTCACCCCAGAGCAAGAACAAACCTTAAAGCACTACTACAGCGCCAATCAACTACTGGTAGATTGCTTGAATAGTAACTGCGAAGTTACCGCCGCCATTCGCGAGGAAATTGAAAGCACATTATTCCTATCCCAGAGAGAACTCGTAGACCGAGAGTGGGAATAAAGGCTGATCAAATCATGGCGTTCTTATCCAAATGCAACTGCACAGAAACAAAAATAAACTCTAAATCAAACATCCCTTGTTGATGTTTGATTTAGAGTTTAGGTCGTTCTAAAAAAGTAGCTGGCCGGATATTTTCAACGAGGGAAATTAGAATATTAAACCTTATCCAGGTTCAGAAGTGAAGTTTTGATATCTCGCCCAACCTCACCGCCTGCGGCATCTCTCCTTCCCAAGGAGAGGCTCAATGACAGCCTGGTTCCTCTCCTTTTCAAGGCTACTAAGTACACATAAATCCCTCCTGGGCTAGTGACCATCCCTGAAAGATGGCCTCAAATTTCCTGAGCCC
>NZ_JACSWC010000222.1 GCF_016888165.1 Halomicronema sp. CCY15110
TTGAGTGGACGAGCCATCTTTTGTGCTTGAAATCAGTACTCCTATATTCTGCTTCACCTCATAGGGAATTGGTATTAAGTACATAGCTCTGAAACACAACTGGTCATTAAGGCTCGACCGGATTCCCGAAAAAGCGATGATTTCTCGGGCCGATGGCCACTGACAACCTGAGCTGAGTGCTGTAGAAGTGGCATTTCACTTGTTGCGGGGGTTGGCCTTTGGCTATCACGCCAAAACGGATGCCGATACCGTGATCGAGGGTTACCCGATGAGTAAATCAAACGAGTCGTCCGGCGTATTCGCAATACCTTCTAGTTCTTTCGGGAAGGGCGGCGCTATGGCGCTGACTGTGTGGTTATTGGATCAGATGAAGTGCGCGATCGCTTTGCCCAAGAGGCGATCGCCATGGCTAGGCCATACCTGAATGAAGCCCCTTGAGCGTGGCAGTATAGTTGATTAGCCCGTCTGTTGTTTGAACAACTCAGGGGGACATTGCCGTTGGCAGACGAGGGATCAGTTGCCCTTCCCATTCCAGGGTCTGGTCGGCGGAGTGGGAACCGAGTGATCGCACGATGCGCAACTCGATTTGGCCCCGAGTCCCCGGTCGCAAAGAGCGCGCGGGTATGGGCAACTGCCCCAATTGGAGCACAAAGCGATTTTGGTCTTGTGTAACCAAGTTGGGGGGCAGGACCCCCGAAAACTGCTCTGAATATCGTCCCCGCAGCACGTTGCGCGGGTTATCGTCCGTGGTGCGATAGGTCAGCTCAAATTCGGTATCGACATACGCCGACTCTCGGCCTAAATCAATTACCGTAACGGCGAAGTCAGCGCCACTGCCCGTCTGGGAACCCCAAGCCAAATTACTGACGTTAGCGGCCCGAGCAATGCGGTGGATGGTGACCGTGGTTATCCCATCCGTGGTCTCAGCGCGACTGTCGACCCAAACGGCCTCGGAAAAATCCAGTTGCACGTTGCCAGTCTCTAGCAGTGTCACGTCAGCAGAGAAGTTCAGGAACTGAGTGGGCGATCGCTCCGCTTGCCAGTCTAGTTGTACCTGGGTTGCCAACCGCTCCCGATATTCATAGTAGGTGTCATTTACTATGGACCCCGCCGCCAGCAGCCCCCCTGCGCCAGATCGTGTTTCCCAGAGATGCCGTGATAAGGAGAGAGGCTGGCGCAACCAGGTGTTTAACAGTTGATTGATGTGGGGCTGTTCTGCGGGCAAAGGTTCAGCGCGGTTAATCAGCCATAACTGCCCCAGAGTGCCAGATTCACCCTGCCGACCGTCGCGGCCATCGCGACCGGGCTCACCATCGCGACAGCGGTAATGCTCTGTTTCACAGTTGCCGTCATGGCAAACTTGCACATGCCACCGGCGATCGTCACAGCGACATCCAGCGGTGCCGCGCCCACCGTACCCACCGCGCCCACCACGGCCGCCATTGGCATTGACACTGACCTGACGGAGTTGCGCCAAGTCAGTGTAATAGAGGCTAATATCGCCGCCCCGACCACCAGCCCCCCCGGTGCCTCCATCGCCCCCATCGCCCCCATCGGGAGCCTGCAGATCATACCGTACCCTTCGCGGCTGAGCCGGACAGGTCGGGCGCTGGCCTCGATCACCGACTTCACCGTCTTGACCTGACTCCCCTCCAACTTCGATCTGGATCGGCGTGCCGTCGACCCAGACACTTTGCGATCTCCCGTCTCGTCCCTCATGGCCATTGCGGCCATCGCGGCCATCGCGGCCATCAGCCCCGTAGGTGCGGACTTGTTCAGCCAGTCCTCGCAAGGTAGGAGTCAATAGCAAGGTGATTGTGCTAGTGCCAATGAGTGCGGCGATCACCACCGCTAACTGAGTCCGGGGCAAGAGTTTCATCATGCAGGGCAAAAGCGGGTTAAACAAACGAGAGAACTAGAACTGCGCGACCCTAGCGCTTCGATCATTCTCTCTAACGAGTGACGCAAGTTGCCACGATAGTGTTGCCGCCCAGGGGAAAAACCTAGTTTAAGCGGTAGTCCAGGCAGGCGTTTTCCAGTCGCGGCTATTTGCTCTTTCCTGGGGGCGTCGAGTAGCGTAGACGCTGTTGCGCGATCGCCCCCGTGCAACACGGACTCTGTTGAGAATTGCGGTCTAGCTGCAACAAGCTGGGACGCGATATCACAGTAGTAACGCCGAACTGCCGAGGATTCTAGCAATGAACCCCACCGCCATCACCACCCCCCGCCAAATCAACCATCAGCGCCGATTGAAAACCATAGTCAAACGCCTGGTCATCGAACTGGGCTACCTGGAACACTGCTTCGCCGAAGGTCTCCACGACGTCCACCTGGAGACCGCCGCCGCCGGAATTGATACCGCCATTGACTGCCTCAACGAATACCTCACCGATTAACCCCCAGCCCCATCAATTGTTCCGATAAGTTTAGGCATCCTATGCAAGCCATCGCTGTGATGGGCTCCTGATCGAAAGGACGTGCCTCCTCAACCGCGACAGTTTGGGGAGGCTTTTTGCTGTTGAGCCTTGTGTCACAGGGAGCGGTGAGGAAGAACACACTTTTATGCCAGAAAGGTGGCCGACAGCGGCTGTTTCCATTAATAACAACGCCCCCATAACGGAGCCTCCACTATGAAACTCTCCTTCCTCGGCCAGTCCTACGAAGCTTCTACCCCCATGATCGCCGCCACTAAAACCCGCGAGACCCTCACCTTTCGAGGTCAGTCCTATAGCCAAAAGCAATACACCGTCGCCCTACGTCAGCCCACCGAAGAACTGACCTATCGCGGCGTTCGTTATACCGCTTAAGCCCATCCTTGGTCTCTTTCCTTCTGCTCAAACCAGACAACGCCTGCCCCTCGACCATCACCGGTCGAGGGGCTTTTTATTGCACTCTCCGACGGCACCAGGAAGCGAGTTTTCAGCGCAAGCACAAAATAAAAGCAAACATATTTACATTCTGTTACAAAATCTGTTATATTTGTTTACATAGAAGACGCAGTCCCCTTTGGAGGTTTTGCCCCATGTACACCACGCAACAAGACAACGGCGTTCTCAATGCCTATGCGATCGAGACCGAGGCGTATTTGGCGGAGTATCCCTCAGCAGAGCAGCAGCAACGTTACCTGCGCCAAGGGGCGCTGGCCAGTTTGTTGGTCACGGGCTTGTTCCTGGTGGCGCTAGCGGTGAGCTAAGCCCGACAAAGCTGGAATGACTCTCCTCTCCTCCCGCTTTATCATCTGTCTTGGAAGTATTTAGGATGTTTGCTCCCTGAATTGTGTTGACTCGTCAACTGATTGGTAACCGCAAGTTGAAGCAAGTTCGCGGTCAAGCGATCGCTTTACATTCCAAAGCCATTACCGATTTCTGCAATCGCACAGGGATTCCCAGTAAAGAGCGACAAGCGTTTATTCGGATGACGCGTGACCACGGCAAAACCTTGGGACTATTGGCCTAAAACATTCGTATTGATCTCCTAGAGTTTGGTTTCTTGACTGTTTCCCCTTGCCGATTGGTAAGGGGATTTTTTTTGGTGTGACGCCGCTCACCCGCACTCAGGTCAGCATTAGCGATCGCTCAGAATTCTCAGGTAGCGATTAAGCCTAGCTCAGAGGGCAGTCAGGGAGCCCTCAGGTGTGAGCCCGATTATAGAACTCAAGATAAATCAGTCGCCAACGCGACCAAGGAGTTCAAACCATGAAACGGATTGCTTTAGCCCTCACTGCCCTGACCGCCGTTACCGTTGCGATCGCACCCACTAGCTACGCCGCCCCCAACTTCGACCAACTGCGTCAAGAGAACCTGGACAAAGGCGCGACCAACTTCGACCAACTGCGCCGCGAGAACCTCGACAAAGACGCCGTGGACGAAATCCAGACCAAAGGCATCGACTTTGACCAACTGCGCGAAGAGAATCTCGACAAAGGCGCGATTGACTTCGATGCGCTGCGCGAGGAGAACTTAGATAAAGGTGCCGTCTACGAAGTCGTCGC
>NZ_JACSWC010000223.1 GCF_016888165.1 Halomicronema sp. CCY15110
TGAGGCCATCTTTCAGGGATGGTCACTAGCCCAGGAGGGATTTATGTGTACTTAGTAGCCCAGTTTTGGGAGAGGGATTTAGGGTGTGGGCAACCAAACGGCATTGCCACATTGAGATCCCCTCGATTCAATGCTCGTGCCGCAGAGCAGTTTTAGGAGGAAGTTTGGTGTTGAGGAAATTTGCACTCTTTTGTTTAGCGGTGGCGGCGATCGTCGGCTTTACTGCGCTGAATGCCCAAGCTCAGATCGTGGGCGAGTCCGTCGTTTACGAAATTGAGGGTCAGCCTTTTGAGGGCTACTTTGCCAAGAATGCGGGCTTTGGCGACGAGCAGCCGATTGTGCTGCTCATTCACGATTGGAATGGCATTGGCGATTACGAACAGCGCCGGGTCGAGATGCTGGCTGAGCGGGGCTATGCAACCTTTGCGGCGGATCTTTACGGTCAGGGTAACCGTCCCAGCAATGTGGAAGAGTCCCAGGCCGAGAGTGGCAAGCTGTACAGCGATCTCGCCACTATGCGACAACGCCTGATGGCCGGACTCGAAACTGCCCAAGCCATGGCGGGGGTTGACCCGGATCGTGTGGTCGCCATGGGCTACTGCTTTGGCGGCGCTGCCGTGCTGGAAATGGCCCGCGCCGGCGCTGACATTGACGGGTTTGTCAGTTTTCATGGTGGGTTAGCCACTCCCGAAGGTCAGGATTACAGTGACGCCCAAGCGCCCATTTTGATTTTGCACGGGGGTAATGACCCGGTGGCACCGATGTCAGAAGTCGCGGCGTTGGCGGACGAACTCAACGCGGTTGAAGTGCACTACGACATGGAAATCTACGGCGGCGTGCTGCACTCCTTCACTGTCTGGGGGGCCGATGCGGGGGCGTCTCGCTATGATCCCCATGCGGATACCCAGTCTTGGGATGCGCTGCTGAGCTTCTTAGCGCGGCAAGTCGGGTAGCGACTCAATGCCAGGGGACGGTTCCTTACTCAACAGAGCTGAGACTAATGTGCTCAGTCAAAGGAACCGTCCCCTTTAGCGATCGCCCGCCACCCGCTGCACCAGCGGTCGAAACTCATCGACCAGATCCGCCCGATTTAGCAACAGTGTCGGAAACGGACGCTTTTCATAATTTTCGCCCACGGTGAGGGGAAACGGCGGTTGGTCATCCAAGGGAATCCAAGTGGCACCAGCGGCGTGGACAATGGGCCAGATGCCCGCAATATCCCAAACCTTTGGCGTCGCCTCAACCGCACCCACGGCATAGCCCGCCGCCACAATCAGCAGATTGTAAGTCGCCACCCCCAGCATTCTGACTTTGCAGGGAAAGGGCTGCTGCATCACGTCGGTACTGCGAGCGCAAAAACTAAAGAACTGATTTCTGCCCGGATCATCCGGTCGCACTTGAATCGATTCGCCGTTGAGGAATGCTCCGGTGGGCAGGTCGAGACCACTGCTCCCCGGCCAATAGCCGTGAAAGCGCTGGTTCAAAGTCGGCAGGTAGATGTAGCCAAAGACTGGAGTGCCGCGATACAGCAAGCCCAGCGACACCGCCCAGAGGGGAATGCCCTGGGTGAAATTGGTGGTGCCGTCGATCGGGTCGATGATCCAGCACCAGTCCGTGCCGGGAAAGATGTGGGTCGTCTCTTCGCTCAGGACGCCGTGGTCGGGAAAGGTCTCGCGAATGGCCGTCCGCAGTCGCTCATCTGACCACTTATCGAACTCTGTAACCAGGCTGCCGTCCGACTTTTCTTCCGCCTGAGCACCGCCAAAGGCCTCCAGTAACTTTGCCCCGACTTCATCGGTGATGGTTTGCGAAAAGTCGAGTACCTGATCCCAAAATGCCTGCATTCACTTAGTCCAATTCCATTTCCATGAGGGTCGCGATCGCCTTCCCTGATTCCGTCTTGAACTGCTGCACGTCGATGCGCGTCAGCAACCCAAACGCGATGACCATGCCCACCGCCTGACAGGCAAATACCAGCGCAAACGCCAAAAACGTACTGGGAAAGAGCTGTCGCCCCAGATCCAACAAAGCCCCGCCGAGCACGGTCGCGCTGGCCTGAGCCATCGCTTGGGACAAGCCCCACGCGCCAATGAACGTGCCCGCCGTTTCGGCGGCGGTAAAGTCCAACATTAAGCTCACGGCGCTATTGGTGAGAATGCCAGAGGCTAAGCCAAACAGCATCACCGCACTGCGCAACGTGGTCGGGTTCGCCGTCACCCCCGCCAGAATCACCACCACAAAGCACACCGCCGAAAATAAACAGCCGAGCATGGCGGTGCGTTGTTTGCCCAGGCGCGGCACAATCAAAAAGCCCGACAGGCCAATGCCCACGAGAATGCCGTAGCCCCAAAACTGATTCAGTCCGGCACTTTCGCCAATGCTGAGGCCAAACACCTCACGGGCGTAGGGTTCCAGCACGGGCTGTTGCAAAAACAGGCTGATGGTCATCACCAGCAAAAACACGAAGAAAAAGCCCGTCTGTTTGGACGCCGTGAGCACCGCGATCGCCTGCCGCAAGGTCACCTGATCTTCCCGTCCCACCAGGGAGGATCGGGTGGCATAGCGGGAATATTTTTTCTCGATGCCAAAGGTGGCGACGATCCCTAACGCCACCACCGTCAGCGGAAAAATAATAAACAGCCGTGTGATGGCGGCTTGCAAATCTTCAGCGGCCAGATTCTCCAGCAGCACCTCGCCAACGATCGCCCCCGCCACAATGCCCACCATCAGCATCGCCCAGACGATGCCCACCAGTTGCGAGCGGTTGTCTTCGTCCGACACATCCACCAGCAGCGCGGCAAACGGGGTGGAACTGGTGGCAATGCACAGCCCATACAGCGCAAACATACCCGCGAGCAAAGCCATCCAGCCCGTGGTCACAGGTGTCCAGCCGTTCGCGGCACTGGCCCCCAACTGCCACACCACTTGAATCGCCAGGAACAGACAAATCGCCTGCAAGCCCATGCCCAGCCAGACATACCCCGTGCGGTGATAGCCGCGAATCGGTTTGGAGTCGGACATTTGCCCCATCCACACCCGCGCGGGGGAAACGAACTGATACATGGCGATCGCGCCCCCCGCTAGCGTGGCGGGAATCTGCAATTCTGAAATCAACACCTGATTCAGAATCCCCAAAGTCAGCAAAGATAACAGCCCCAAGCCCATTTGGAACAGTCCCAAGCGGAACATGGTGAACAGGTTGATGCGCGGCGGCGAGGCCGTGGTCGAGAGGTCAGGCGGACGGGGGAGATCGCTAGTAGCCATCAGTCGCTCAGGATAGTCGAGTAAGGGACGCGAAACCCCATCTAGGGATCAGTGGAGTGCTGCTGGGGGCTCACCTCACCGCCTGCGGCACCTCTCCTTGCCAAGGAGAGGTTTAGGGAGACTCTGATTCCTCCTACTCAGGGGAAATTTAGAGAGACTCTGACTCCTCCTAGCAAAGGAAAGTTTAGAGAGACTCCGGTGCCTCTCCTTACCAAGGAGAGGTTAGGTGAGGTTTTCTCCGCAGCACATCACTCCAGTTTTCAACTTAGAAGAGGTTACAAGAAAAAACTGCCGCCGCTTTCCCTTGGGGAAAACTTCGACAGTAATAGCATAAGGCGTGTTTGGCGTCGCCGCGATCGCCTATGCAGGCACCTGATTGAGTAACTTCACAATGGCTTCTGCCGTCGATGCCGAAGAAGGCGGATTTTGCCCGGTCACTAGCAGCCCATCCGTCACCACATGGGACTGAAAGACATCGGCCTGGCTAAAGTCGCCGCCGAGTTCCCGCAATCGAGTTTCCAGCGCAAAGGGCACCACTTGATCGAGCTGCACCGCTTTTTCTTCGGCGTTAGTGAAGCCCGTCAACTTTTTGCCCTGCAAGATGGACGTGCCCTCGGGCGTCTGAGCTTTGACCAAGGCCGCTGGCCCGTGGCACACCGCGCCGATCACTTTGCCCTGAGCGTAAAATGCCTCCACCAGCTTAGCCGTGGCATCGCTGCTGGCGAGATCCCACATGGGGCCGTGACCACCGGGGAAGAATAAAGCGTCCGTGCTGCCAACGTTTACCTGATCCAGACTGACCGGATTGGAGAGCTTGGCTTTTGCGGCGGCATCATTGGCGAAGCGCTCGGTCGCCTCGGTCTGGTTTTCGGGTTCGCTGCTGCGCGGATCGACCGGGGGCTCACCGGGCTGGGGCGCGGCAATCACCACGTCGGCTCCCGCATCCACAAAAGCATAGTAAGGGGCAGCAAACTCTTCCAACCAAAAGCCCGTCTTTTCGCCCGTGTCGCCGAGCTCACTGTGGGAAGTCAGCACCATTACAATGCGCATAAAAATCTCCTGAATCTGTGTTGGTCAATTATTGCGATCGCTTTTCACTGTAGAAGGAAGGCCGATTGGGCAAACCGCTTCTATCCAAAGATGTTTTCTGAGGAATGCCTGTCCCTGCAACTCAAGGCGCGACAACCATAGATTGCGTTGAGCTTGCAGAACGATTCCTAGTGATCGCTGCCGCTGTATATCCACATGGGCTCAGTGTCGCCAGCCCGAGTAAAGCCACACTTTTCATAAAACGCGATCGCGGCTCCATCAGCGACCAGCATGTGCATGTGCATGGACTCATACCGCTGTTTTAGACGTTCCATGAGGCGTTGACCAATGCCCTGCCCTTGATAATCGGGATGCACCAACAGATGAGGGTAGTAAACGACTAAGAACCCATCGGAAATTGCGTTGCCGATACCCACCAGGCGATCGCCCTCCCAGGCAGACACTAGCCCGTGAGAGTTGATGAGGGCTTGATGCAGGGCTTGAGGTTTTTGGGCGGAGGACCAGCCATTGGCTTCATAAATCGGCAAAATCTGATCGATCGCAATATCGCGACGCTCTGAAACGTGAATCATCTTGAGACCCTATGTGGAAGGCTTTGCTGGGGGCGATCGCGCTACGTCAAGTGTTTTATATCAGAGACTCAAAACCCTTCAGATAGATAATCCGCCTTGCTTACTGATTTGCAACACAGCTGGGGCATTGTGAGTAAAGCTTTTAGCAGCAGGATTATCAATGACCTTAAATTTAGGCTTGGACATACACTCAGAAGCTTCAAATATTGAAACTACTCAAGAAGTTAGGGTGTACTATAGCTAAATGGTTAAAGCAGTACTCCATCAAGGCGATGCAGTTAGCTGGTTGCGGGAGCTGCCAGACGCCTCAGTTGACTTGGTCGTGACCGATCCTCCCTATGAGTCATTAGAAAAACATCGCGCAGTAGGGACTACTACTCGCCTGAAGCATAGCAAGGCGTCTAGCAATGATTGGTTTGAGATCTTTCCTAATGAACGATTCAATGAGCTGTTCATTGAACTTTATCGAGTATTAAAGAAAAATTCGCACTTTTACCTCTACTGCGATCAAGAAACAATGTTCGTAGCAAAGCCCATTGCAGAGTCAGTAGGTTTTCGTTTTTGGAAACCCCTTGTGTGGGACAAGATGAAAATCGGGATGGGTTATCACTATCGTGCACGATATGAACTCATCCTATTTTTTGAGAAAGGCAAAAGAAAGCTCAATGACCTGAGCATTCCAGACATTATTCAAGTGCCCCGAATTTACCGTGGATATCCAACCGAGAAGCCTGTCGAGGTCTCAGAGATACTCATAAAGCAAAGTACAGAACCTAGCGAAGTCGTTATTGATCCATTTATGGGCTCTGGTTCAACTGGAATCGCTGCAGGGAGACTTAAGCGCAATTTTCTTGGAAACGATATCGGCACAGAAGCTGTAGACGTATCTCGTGAGCGACTTCAAGATTTGCAAGTTGAATTTGTACAAACTTTATGGCCACAGCCTAAAGCTGAATCAGAAACGGCACAGCTTGATCTTTCTCTCTAATTTCTATAGGTGAAAGCTTGCTCCAATATTTTTTGAGGATCTATTATTGACTTATGCAAAATAGTTTCTCGATTACAAGAGGAGGAGACAGGCGTGAGACTTAGTAAAGGAGCTAAAAAGCTATTTCTATGGCTCAAACAACAACCGGCAGGGAAAATCGTAAGCTATGAAGAAGTCATGGAGGCTGCGAGCTGGAGTGATTTATCTCTGAGAACTTATACCAATTCCCTATGAGGTGAAGCAGAATATAGGAGTACTGATTTCAAGCACAAAAGATGGCTCGTCCACTC
>NZ_JACSWC010000224.1 GCF_016888165.1 Halomicronema sp. CCY15110
TGGATCCAGATGACGAAATCAATAAATCCGCCTCTCTAGTTGTCGTCAGCCGACAGGCTCATTGTCGTCTAATACACGGGGAATTGAACGCATCCAGGCTTGGGGGCTCAGATACTTTTTCGCTAAGGGTCAATCTTTTAAGGTAATTGCTCAACCAGGTTGACTCAAGCGATGAGCTAGCAGAGGATGTTAGGCTTTGGTCATGACTGAACTCCCCC
>NZ_JACSWC010000225.1 GCF_016888165.1 Halomicronema sp. CCY15110
CTGCCGATCGCGCTTTGCCGACGACTCATCCGCCTATGTAGTTGTCGCGACACGCCTATGTACTTGACATTTAATAATCCGGTGTTGTTTCAGCAGTTTGTGCCGCAGGTGTCGGGCAATCAGAATTACTGGAAGCCCAGGACGGACGCACATCGGCGGGCGTTTGCGGCGGCGTGGGCGCAGATACCGAAGTCAACGGTGGTGATGGAGCGCTGTGGGGATGCGATCAGGGTGACCAGTCAGAAGACGGGGAGGGTGTTTGAGGTGCTGGATGATGGGGTTTGGGAACGGTTTGGGACGAGGGTGAAGGATGGCCAGGTGGCATTAGCGAAGGCGGAATTTGCTGAGCTTTATCACAGGCGGCAAGGGTAGCAAGACGCGGGTTCGCCGTATCCACTAAATGAGCGGTGCGATCCGCATTCGTTAGGAATGGCCGGTGGAGCCAAAGCCACCTTGACCTCTATTGGTGGAGGTGAGGGTTTCGACTTCCGCTATTTCGGCATAAATGACCGGGGTGATCACCATCTGGGCAATCCGCATTGCTGGGGTGACTTGAAATGGCGCTTGACCGTGGTTGATCAGGATGACGCCAATTTCGCCGCGATAGCCCTCATCGATGGTGCCGGGGGTGTTGAGCACGGTGACAGCGTGGTGGAGGGCGAGGCCGCTGCGGGGGCGGATTTGGGCTTCGGTGTTGGGGGGAAGTTCGATGGAAATGCCTGTCTTGATCAGGGCAGCGGCTCCGGGTGGCAGGGTGACGGTTTCAATGGCGTAGAGATCCATGCCTGCATCGCCAGGATGGGCGTACTGGGGGAGGATGGCGGAGTCGCTGTGGCGTTTGATTCTGAGTTCCATTTGCCCAATTCAAGCATTCATCTCTGCTGGAGTTTTTCCAAGTCTGAAATTGTTTGACAGACAGATATTGGGATGGCGATATAGTTTTCTATTATTTTCTCAAGTTTGCTTTTAGAAAATTTAATATCGAAGCCATCGTCAAAAAGGAAGACAACTAAATGATGATTAGGATAGTGACGTTTATACTTAAGTACTTGTCCAATAGTGTCATCCCATCTGGAGGATGCCTTCACCTCAATTAAGAGTTTATCAGTCAGTAAATCTATACGTCCATCTTCTACCATTACTTCTCTCTGACCACCAAGATGTTTTTGCAATATATCAGAAATCTCTCTTTCTGCTTCTTCTCTACCTCCTAAATATTCAAATACTTTGCCCCTCGAAGTCAGCATTGACTGCTCTTCTATCGAGATTTCCTCTTTGCTTTTTTCTATTTCAGTAGGTTCGAGTGAGACTACTTTGACTTGTTCTGAAAGGCTCAAAAGATGAACTGTATGGATAACCCAATTGACGTGAGAAATATCATTTATAGGTTGATTGGCACCTGCCTTACCCTTTACTGTATGTTGTGTCTTTCTTAATGTACAGATGATTGGTATTCCAGACTTCAGCTTCTCAGGGTCAATACCTTTGACCGCTTTTCTGACACCGGCTTCTCGCAACACATATTTTTCCCCAGTAAGTTCATTTGAGGATGGCTCTTTTCCCAAAAGTAAGAAAGAGCCATCTTCCTCCCGATATATGACTCCAGCGAAGTTAGTATAAGAAGTGCTTTTATCTCCTTTTAGTGAATTTTCTTCCTTCTTTTTAATTGGTTCTCTATCTTGTCTTCCTGTCGTCAGCTTGATTCGTCTTTTCATAGATCCGATGACAGTATTACGATGTGCAACCATTCTTGACTTTTAAATAATCTATCCCAGGCTTCGAGGATAAGGCGTTGGGTACAGTATTCGTCAAACGGCTTGATTTTATTGGGGCATGGATGTAGTGGCGTTTGTCTTGGATAATGTTTCTGGGGAGGCGAGTGTGTTTGGCTTCGAACGATTGGCTCAGGCGGATTTGGTGACGCGCTTGGGCGGCAACCGATGGTGGGGCTTAGGGTTGGATGGCTCTTGCCGTTTCAGGTCTTGAAAGAGGGCAAGCAGGTCGTAGTTGAGCTGGGCGGCATATTCGTCTCGGATTTGGCGCACTTCTGCAACGATGGGGTCGGTTTTCACTGGTCATTCTCCATAAGTTTTTCAGGAATAACAATGTCATTGAAGAGAGCACGGGCCAACACTCTAAACCTCCTAGAATCCTTATTTGTCGCAGGCTTCAAGAACGAAGCGTTTTTGAGTCGAAAGGTTGGGAAACGGAGAAGTCGGAACCGTAGATATCAGCGGGAACAAAAGTATGACAGCACACATCATAAGTTGAGGCCTTAGAAGGAAGGACGATCTTCCATAAATGTTAGGTGCTTTGGTCTTTTATCTTTGCCCTGGTTTATGGACGATTACCAACTATGAATTTCTGGAAATTGTTGAAAAAAGTTATTCAAAACTGGTATAGATTGATGCTGGGCTTTCATATGAGCCCAAACACTAGGATAAGTATGTTGTTGAAAATCTTGCTGAAATTGAGCAAGTTTTTGAGGACTTAGATTCGGCTTTTCTTGCCTATACTCATATAACCTCGCCTTGAAGTCCAATGCTGCATTTCTCCTTCCCTCCACAAGAAAGTCACGATTTAATCCTAAAGTATTAATCGTATAATCAGCTCTTTGATAATCAATGCCCCTTGGGGATAGACCATGCTTTGGTAAATACCAAAAGGTCCCATCCTCTATGGTTTGACCTAAATCTAAATCCAAGAAGCTCATTGGGTCATCTTGACGTGGGTTGATAAAAACATCGTGACCAGGGTTGGGAGGAACAGTTGAAGAGATTATTGATGTCAAGACTCCAGCAATGAACAATGCGTATTTATTGTTTTTATTAATGTTACAGGAACCGCAGGCATAGAGATAGTTACTCCAGGTAAATGTAAGCTCTGGAAAGAGAGACTTCGGTTTAATGTGTTCTACTTCATCCGCAACAGAGTCTTCACAGTAGCAACACCTGCGATTACCGGAGCACATTTCCTCTAGTTTTAGACAGACATGTTTCAAGGTTTTTGTCTGACGGCGAGATGCCCATTTCTCTTTAGCTACATCAACTCTTTTCGAGTAATGGGTAACTCCCTTTATATATGACTCCCACTTGGTCAGATAATTCTGATACTTCTTATCTGGATTTATAGTCTGAATCAACTTCCTCATCGTTCTACTGGCCCAAAAATGACATCAGGATTAGAGGGCATCATGGCCTGAAGCTTTTGATGTTCTTGTCGCTCTTCTTCTGTTAATTCTTCATAACGAACTTTTTGGTTGAGTTGGGCAAGGCGTTCCTGTTTTTGTCGGGAGATTTCTGAGCGAGTCACATTCTCGCCAAATACTTCTGTCCCATAGGCATCTAAAACGTTGCCGTACAATAAGCGATTAAGAGCTTGCCCTGTAATCATGTGGCCAGAATCGTCACTACCTGGTTTGGGTAAACGATAGACCGTCCCTTTAGTCGCAGCCTGGCAAATAATAGGGCTGTGGGTACTCACAATAAACTGAATATTTGGGAAATATTTGCAAAACCATATTCCTATTTGCTTTTGCCATGTTGGATGCAAGTGAACATCAATTTCATCAATTAGAACGACTCCTGGTGCGATAATGTGAGGTGTATCTTGCCCCCCAAAAACCTGATCGATACCATAAACTTGCACAAGTTGTCGGATTAGCTCAAAGGTCATACTTAAGATAGAGCGATAGCCATCACTCAGTTCTTCTACTAGTAAGGGGCAGTCGTTACCATCAATGAATTCAACCCCTTCTGAGGTAATTTTGTTGATTTTGGCACCGTGGGGTAATAGATCAGAATTATTGACAAATAAAGTAATCGTGTCAATCAAACTGCGTTCAGACTGTGATTCTAGTTTTTTGAACTGAAGCTCTTTTAACCACTCAATTGACTCACCTAGAGCAACATCTTCGCCAAAGATTGACAAGTGAGCCGCTAGCCTTGGATGAGTATAAAACAACTTCTGATAATCTTTGTCACCACCTGAGAAACGACGAAATGGGCCGTATGCGGCTGAAAACCAGCCTTTAACCGATTCGCCCCAAATATATCGAGATGGGTCTTCTTTACTTCTTCCTTTTCTAAGACTGACCTTATTCTGTAATCGAACTAAATCTACCCTGGCAGACAACAGTTGTCGTTTATAGGTTTTTCCTTGGCCAGTGAAGTGATCGTTATCTGGATTCCAGAGCAGTTGAATGCTGATGTAGCCACTATCTGCTCCTCTATTTAACCACTCGTCACTGTTTTGTCGTAGAGCGTCAAATTGCTTGAAGATTAAAACCAGAGAAATTGCTTTCAAAAATGTGGATTTACCTGAGCCGTTGTCTCCAATGATGACGTGCCAACCAGGGCAATGATCTCTGTCTATTTCCCAACAAATGGACTTCAAAGAGCGAACATTTGTAAGCGATATTTTGGTGATGTACATCCCTCATGCCTCTCTTCTTATGCCTATCTTCTTAAAAGCCTAGCCTGTCCCAAGCTTCCAATACTAAGCGTTGGGTGCGGTATTCGCCAAACTGCTTGATTTCGTTGTTTTTGAGGACGCGGAAGGTTTCGCTGGGGAAGTCGGGGCCGTGGATGTCGGCGGGGTCGAGGATGTAGCGGAGTTCGTCGCGGGTGAGGCCGTAGAGGTGGGCGTAGTAGGCATCGAGTTCGGCGCGGAGGAGGGCGCGGCGCTCTGGATCCCAGATGAAGGGTTCGCCTTCGTAGCCCATGTCTTGGGCGAAGGGTTGCAGATCCCAAGCGGTGTAGGTGAGTTCGAGGACGCGGGGGGCGATGAAGTCGATGTCGGTTTGGCTCAGATTACTTGGCGAAACGAGAGGAAGTTGCTTCCAAATCCAATGATTGAAATTAGTTCCTGGTATCTTTTGTCTAGCTACATAGTCATAAACCAATGTGTTCATGTTGCTGCACATCAGCAGTGCGTTGATACAACTAATTTGATCTATGATCGTTAGAGAATTGCTGCATGGTCTCGCCGGTATAATTGCAGCTATAGATGATCTTTCATCTGTGGCACGTACGATCATCCTGTAAGCGATAAACCAGTTCCCTGGATAACGTTCTTTTTGTTTTTTTTCTGCCAGCCAGAATCTGGGTTCTATGGTGTATCTTAAATCTTCTAATTCAAACTTTTCGGATTCTCGGCTATTTCCAGTCTCTATACTTTCGGAAGAGACATTTTTGAAGGTCGAATAGCGATGTTCAAATTGATGAATGAATTTGGATTCATAGACAGGCAGATATATTTCTGATTCCGTGGAAAATTTTCCAAATTCCTGAAGATCACCATTCCTTTCTAACAATTCTTCTTTATTCAGAAAAAGATTCGAGTCATTAGACACGTTAAATGGCGTTCTTGGCTTTCCTGGCCAGTCTTTCAAAGTCTTATGAAGGCACCAAGCTTTGATTCTTTTATATATTTTTTTCAAGAGTTCTGCTTCAGTCTTGTTCTTAAAAGTGGGGCAGGTCTTGGTATTAGGGTTGATTAAAAACAATTCCTCTGAAGACAAAGTGAAATGCCTGGATTGGTCATTTATATCAGATATCTTAGTTAAGTAGAAAGCAAAGTCACATGAAGCCTGATTGATTTCAGCACCCCCTGCACAGAAAAGACAGAACTTGTAGCTTTTGTGAACTCCCGGAAATATCCCTCCTCTATTTTCGAAATCTAGAACTTGCACAAGGCAATCATTATCAATGAGATATTCAAATAGTTTCTTGTTGTTATCGTCGGTAACTAGCCCAGATGCTATTACAAAACCTAAACGACCATTGTCGCAGATGTTCTTAACTCCTAATTCGGCGAATATGGAGTATAAATTGATGCGACTTACTCCAGTAAGAGGAAATGAACCACTTTCTCTAAAAAAATTGCTTAGTGCATCATGCATTTTCTGCGCTTCTTGATATCGCTTATACGAATCGGGGTCTAGACTTTCTAATGTCTCAATTAACTTTTTACGTTTAGCTTTTGTCGGAGCGTTTGCTATCTCAGGATGAGAGACAGCAAAAAATTCTTCATCTTTAAGGTTGATTTTCTCCCAAGGCGGATTGCCCAACACACAATCAAATCCCCCTTGTTTAGATACCTCTGGAAACTCCAGCGGCCAATGGAAAAACCGCTTTTCCTCCGCTAAGCGATCCGCCGCATTGACAATTTCCTGGGTCGCCCAATTCCCCTTCAGCAGATTGTCCAAAACCCCCGAAGTGGGCAAAAGCTGCACATGCTGCTCCGTCAATGGCATGAAAAACGCCGCTGTCCATAAATTGCAGGCGGAGCGATCGCGCAACCACGACACCAAATGCCGACTGCGCTCATACCGCTGCTGCTTTTGGCGCACCGCCGTCGGGTCATCGTCCTTCATGCTCTCAATCTCGCGCCACGCCCTGGCATACTCCTCGCGATCGCGCTCAAACGTGTTGAACAGCGGCAGCGACCCCTGCCCCGTTTCCACATCCTTGCGTTCCTGCTTATTCCGCTTCTTGAGCTGAGTCGCCAGCTTCTTGTCATCCCCCGTCACCGCCTTGTAGGCATTGTCAGGAATACCCTCCTTCAGGCAATCCAGATCCAACACCCCCACCAACGAGTTGCCGCACTTGATGCGGTGATCTAAAAAGTTCAGCGATAGCCCCCGGCACAAGCCTTCCAACCACAGGGCCACCTTGCAGAGGTCCACCGCCAGCGGGTTCAAATCCACCCCATACACGCAGTGCTGAATCACATCGCGAATGGCGACCCGCAACGACTCCGGCCCCGGCTGGGGTTCCCCGGTGCGAATGCGGGCCAGTTCTTTGCCCACCCGCCGCGCCGCCGCCAGCAAAAAATGTCCTGAGCCACAAGCTGGGTCGCAAATTTTGAGGGAGAGCAGTACCTGCTCCTGGGCCTCGGGGGTGGCATCCTTGCCTAACGCCTCCAGCCGGTCAGCAATTACCGGTTCCAGCGCACTTTTGATGAGCTGTCCCACTAGCTCTGGTGGGGTGTAGTACGAGCCCGTGGTTTTGCGATCGCTGCCCGTCACCAACTGAAACTCATAGATGCCTTGGCGTTGCGCCACCTGGGGGTGAAAGTCCAGCAGGCTTTCGTACACACTGCCCAACTCCTCCACATCTAACGCGCCGTAGTTCACCCGCCGCAACTGCCCCCGCTGCTCATATAGCGAGAGATGGCGAATCGCCAGGGTCAGATCGTGGTTGTCAATGGCGCACCCATCAATCTCTAGCAGTGAGTGTGAGCCAAATAAATCTCCATTCAGCGGCGATAGCCCCAACACCTGTCCCCGCCAGTTTTCATCAAACAGTCGAAACGTGACCCGTAGCCCTTGCCAGAGATCTTGAAACCCTTCCCGCCGCCAGGAGGGTTTTTCGGCCAGTGCTCGGAGCCGCTCAATGCTGTAATACTCTCGATAAACGCGAGCCTTTTCGATATCCTCGCCAGAGAGCAACAGGTGCCGCGATTCCGCCACCATCAAAAACAGCAGGCGATAGATCAGCAGCAGGAGCTGGCGGTAATAGTCAGTCTCCGTCAGTTCCCCCGCTGCTAGTCGCTCCCGAAATGCTTGGTTATCTGGGTGTTGCAGAAACCCGGTACCCAGAACTCGAAGGGCCTGCTCTACCCCATCGCGGAGGCGATCGCGCACCCGCCCCCCTTGCTGGAGTGACTCTTGGTGATAAAACTCCAGCAGACACTCATCGGCATCATCCATCCCCTCTGGGAGGCGCGATCGATGGAACAACCGATAGAACAACCCAAACTCCGCAAAGTTTTCACCGCTAAGAATTTGCTCCAGGTCAAACTCCACGTAGGTGAGCCGAGTCATCAGGGAGGAATCTCGCAGCAACCGCCAGCGCAGGCCATTAGTCACCACCGCCCACAGGTGCTCCGTGCGGTTCAAATATTCCTGCACCAGGGCATGGGCCGAGAGTCGCGGCGTGCCGCTGGGAGGCCGCTGCTCTAACCGCACCCCACTACCCACTACATGCACTGGCGACTTATTGTCCCCCGGTTCTGCCCGGTGCGAGATGGCATAGGTTTGCCCTTCCACCACTTCGGCCTTAGCCACATATACCGGGCTGTAGCCCAGACTCCGCAACAGCGGCATCACCCACTGCTCACGGGTTACCGTCGTTGCCGGATCATCCTCTGGGAGACGGCTCAGGGCTCTCTGATACGCGGCCCAGTAAATCTTGGCATCGCCCCAGGCCAGAGCGATTTCGTCGGCTAGTTTGTCCGTTTTCGGCAGACCAAAGGCATCCGGCGTCTGCCCCTTCAACTCCCCCGCCAGCACGTCCGCCATCAAGTCTGAGGCGATCAGGTTCCCTTCAATTTGCAGTCCGGTCAGGGTCGTAGTAGCAGAGGGCATAGTGGGGGTCTACACAATCAAGATGGTCGGGAATGTTGTGGAGGCAAGCAGGCAACTTCTATTTGGCACTAAAAGTGCCGCCTCCCAATGAATAGTCAAGCGTATCCAGTTTTCTCCAAGTGCGATTCTGAACCGTGCCAAGACAGCGGTCACAAATTGCCACTGGCCCTAAATTGCTTTTGGTATAGTGCATGAGGCTATGAGCTTCCGGAGGTAGTTTTTGGCATTCGTCACAGCGCTTTTTCGGTACTACCTTTCTCCGTCCTCTTCTACCGGGTTCTAAACGAATCTCAGGTTTAACCTGCTCTGGAAGCAATGAACCCTTTTTTGTCTGCGCAACTTTAGCTTGCTTGGGCTTTTGCTTATTTGAAGCTGAATCACACCGCCATATCTGAACTGAGTGGTGTCCATAGGTATTCTTCTTTTCGGATTTCTTCTTAGCCATAAAACTGTCCGTTTAATTCGTAGTACCTCGGCTAAGCCCAATATGGCCTTGCCATTGTTCTAAAAACGTAGGGGCATCCGAACCCGTGATTTTTCCGTAATCGAGATCGTCACAGGATCGGCATATGTCGTAAGTTTTACACGTCCACCTAAGTATTTGCCGTAGTGATGAAATCCGCAAACCTGGAGAAAGACATTTGGCTGCTTGCTTGCTGAGCAGTAGGTTTTCTGTTGGGTAAGCTGGCGCATCCTCTGACACCTCAAAACTCGTTCATTTAGAGCTGAAGACTTGATCAATTTTGAGGCTGCAAAACATATAGCCCCAAGATATCCATTGGCAACTGAGGCTTTACGCGGATTTGCCCCTCCTTCGTAATTGACCGCACCCGACGATGAGATTGCGACAGGTCATAGGCCCGCTGCCGGGCGATTTCCTCCAGTTCCTCTTGAAACTCGCCCAAACGCCCTAGCAGTTCATCAATTTCCATTTGCTTCATCGCTAGGGGCACATCCTTCGTCGGCTCTGCTCGCTGCAACAGTGCCAAGGCTGTCTCCGGCTCCAGCCAGACCGGGGCCGAAGGCGGGCCGGTGAAACCGGTCACCAGGCATTCTTCCGCCAGCAAATCTTGCTGTTTGGTGCTGGCCAGCAGATGTCGCAAGCGCAGCAAAAATAGCGTCGTGCGTTTTTCCACCACGTCCGTCACCGTATAGCCACATCGAGCCGCGACCGGATCCTGTTGATTTTCTAGGGCGTCTTCCAACACATATCGAGCTAACCCTTCCACCAGAGGATGATTACGTCCGATATATTCCACCCCTTCTGGCGTCGGCGTCGTAAAGGCCATTAACAGTGGCTTGTCACCGAGTCGGGGCCGCACACAGAGGGGCATATTTTGCAGTAGCCAGCCGTGCTTCTGTTTTGCCGGAGCATGGTGTAGTCGCGCACAGGCTGACAACACAAACCGTTCCACATCGGCTTCATCACCCAAGATGTGATCCGACTCCACCAGTTCTTGCTCCACTTCAGCGGGTTTGATCGCCCGCTGGGCAAACCGGGTGCGGCTGACTCGTTCTTTCTCAACGGCGCGATCCCAACTCTTATGCACTTTCTCTTCGGCGGGTTCGTCAGAGTCCAACAAATCCAGTAAGGAAAGCTGCTCGGCATCGGTGGCACGGTCAAATAGCGACTTGAAGACGGCTTCGGAAACGGTGGAACTGTCCATGGGCACTGGCACAGTAATGCCCAGCTTTTTGTGAATTTCGACGGCCTTCCGAATCAGCACATTCAACACGGCGCCATCCACCGGATTATCTTGGCCGTAGAGCAGATAACTTTTGACCTCAGGAGCCGTTTGCCCGTAACGGTCAATGCGACCTTCCCGCTGCTCCAGCCGATTAGGGTTCCAGGGGAGGTCATAGTGAATCACCGCCTGGAAATGCTCTTGGAGGTTGACGCCTTCACTCAAACAGTCGGTGGCGACGAGCACCCGTTGCGGGTAGTCAGCTAATTCACCAATTCGGGCTTCGCGCTCATCCTCGGCTTGCTCACCCGTAACCGCAATGACGCGCACCTTGCTGCCCCGTTTTTTCTCAAACTTGGCTTTGAGCGCTGCCGCCAGGTAATTAGCGGTGGCAATATAGCGGCACCAAATAATGGGGTTAAGCCTTTCAGCCAGCAGGTTGGTAACCGTTTCCGTTGCGGCTTTGAGCTTGGAATCCTTTGCGCCTTTTAACGCTTCGGCATCGCGGATGAAGGCCCGCAGTTTGCGACGATCAGTATCGCTAAAGGAACGTTGGCCTTGGGCGATCGCTGAGGTCGGTTGGGCATCCAGGGCCTGTTCCTGATCGGTCGGGTCATAGGTGTAGGCCACCATCAGGTCTTCGTCAATTTCTGCCGTCAGTTCATCGGCTGAAGCGGCTTTCTCTAGTTGCTTCCCAAGTGTGGATAGTGCTGCCTCCGGCGATGACATTACACAGCGAATAATGGCGAGGGCCGACCAGTAACGTCCCCGGCGTTGGGCGTAGCTCATGTCTTCGGTGGTCGTTTTGACCAGTCCACGGGCAAAGTTGTAGACGTTTTCAAAGAGGGCGCGGTATTCCTGCGACAGCTTGTAAGGTTGCTCTAGCGGTTCTCGATGAGGAAAGGGCGTTTCATTTCCCAGCCACAGTTTTACGTCCGCCCGCCGCCGCTGCACAAAATGACGGGCCAGCTCGATGCGCTGATTTTCCGTGAGGCGTTCCAGGTCGTACTGCTCAAATTCTGGCTTCAGTAAACCCAGCAAAGACTGAAACGACTCTTCAATGCCGCTATGGGGCGTTGCGGTCAGCAGCATCAAATTCTGTTGAGGCTTCTGAGCAATTTCACGAACCAACTGGTGACGCATCTGCTGTGATTCACTGCGTCCCCCTGGACGCGCACAGGTATGGGCCTCATCCACAATCACGAGATCGGGGCAGTAGGTTAGAAAACTGGCGCGGCGGCGATCAGACTTGGCATAGTCCAGGCTGACGATGATGTGACGGTAGTAATCAAAAATGTGGCGATCGCCCGCAGGCAGCGATCGCTCTAGCTTGCTCACCGTTCCAGAACGCACCACAACGGCATCAATGTGAAATTTCTCCCGTAGTTCCCGTTGCCACTGATCGCAGAGATGGGGCGGACAAACGACCGCTAGCCGCTGGACTTCTCCGCGATCTAAAAATTCACGAGCAATTAATCCCGCTTCAATGGTTTTGCCAATGCCGACATCATCGGCCACCAGCAGCCGCAGTGTGTCGAGCCGAAGTGCCATCAGTAGCGGCACGATTTGATACGGGCGGGGACGTACCGATAACCGCCCCAGACACCGGAAGGGACCAGCCCCAGACCGGAGACTTAGCCGGGCCGCTTCCAAGAGTAACCGGGCGGCGGTCTGGTCCTGCACGGACTCTGGACCGGGAACCGGGAACTGGGCCGACTCGATATTCTCTAGTCCTTGTTCAAGCAGGGGCAGATAGATGCCGCAGACCTGATCTTCATTGCCACTGAGAGGACGGAGGCGCAGGAGATCGGCCTGCTCGGCGGGCATCACAACCCACTGACGACCTCGGCAGGTGACGACGGAACCAGACGTAGGCAGGGGGGCAACGGCCATAAAGGCAACCGGAATAAATCTGCTTGGCACGTTGATGCCTCTCGATTGTGCCCAAACTTAACTAGAATCGGCATTTTTACTCAGCAAAATTTAACGGGCGGTTTTCGATCTGGGCGGCGTTTAATCATCACAAGGAATCTTTGGTGGCGTTGCCCGATTCCGGACAAGGCAAAATGTCCTATCTCCTTCGTTCCCCCCCCGAGGTGTTGGGCATCTGTATCCCTCGATTAGATAGTCCTCCAAGATCTCTGTGCAGCACCTCTCCAGCTACAGTCAGCATATCTAGCTAAACTGCGCTGCCACACCTTAGTAGGACGGGGTGTGTAACCCCT
>NZ_JACSWC010000226.1 GCF_016888165.1 Halomicronema sp. CCY15110
TGAGTGGACGAGCCATCTTTTGTGCTTGAAATCAGTACTCCTATATTCTGCTTCACCTCATAGGGAATTGGTATGAGTGGCGAGAATGGTTGGATAAACACCACAAAACACTCACAGAAATTTGGTTGTTATCTGACGATCATTCTGAACAGCAAACAGTGAAGTACCTTGACGCAGTAGAAGAAGCCATCTGTTTTGGCTGGATTGATGGTATCCAAAAGCGATTCTCACCGTATGAGCTTGCTCAAAGATTTACACCTCGAAAGAAGCGAAGCAATTGGACAGAGTTGAATAAAGAACGCGCTCGCCGTCTGATTTCGCTGGAATTGATGACTGAGGCTGGAAAAATAACACTTCCCGATTTGAATGAGAAATTTATTATTGCTGAAGATATTGTAGAAAGACTTAAGGAGAAACCCTTAGTGGTGCAGAAAAGTCCTGAGAGTATTGATGTAGCTAGATTCTCAGATTGAGAAGGGGAGCCATCTGTG
>NZ_JACSWC010000227.1 GCF_016888165.1 Halomicronema sp. CCY15110
GTGTCGGCAGATTGCATAGGGCAAACGGGGAATCGCTCGGATTCCAGGCAAGGGGGCGGCTAGTTAATATTGCCCAGAGACCAGGAAAGATCTGGCAACGCTGACCGAGATTTTGCGATCGCTACCGCAGATATACCGAATGGATCGGGGGTGGAGCGATCGCTCCACCCCTGGGAGCCCATCACGCCACGTTATGCCTTGGCTATGTGAGAATCCGTTAAGGCGGCGGCGCTGCCGTCTGCGAAAGGTGTTCAAGAATTGATAGTGACCGCGATCGCAATGGCCAGCATGGCCAGGGTAAAAACCCCCGTAGAGGCCACAAACGCGAGTTGTCGAGTCGGCATCCCTCGACCTAAGAAAAAAGCGAGCAGTGCCAACGCCGCCGTCAGAAACAGCTTGCTAAAAAACGGGTGATAAGGCAGCAACAAGCATAAACACAACAACAGCAAATGGGCCGCGATCGCATCAATCACCAGCTCAAAGCGCTGCCAATAAAGGATGTAAATGGCCTTGGGATCAGCCTGAAAAGGGAGCTGATCGCGCCGCCACCAGCAGCGCCAACCGTCGAGTAGCAGGTAGCCGAGGCTGGTGGTGACGATGGCCCAAAACGGCATCCATTCCATCATTGCTTTTTCGGCGGGGCTGAGGGTGGACGGCCAAACGATCGCCACCAAAATCTGGAGCAAAATCCCAATGCCGATGGTGACCGAGAGAAACATCAGGTCGCCGGCCAGCGTCAGCACAACCGCTTCTGGATTGGGCGGACGGGGCGGCTCCGGGCCGAACAGGATGGGAGACGGCGGGGGATAAGTCGGACGCGGTGGCGGCGGGGGCGGTGGGGGATAGGTCGGGGGCGGGGGCGGGGGCGGAATTTGCATAGCAGCACTGAACCGCAAGAAAGGGGGCTATTCACTATTCCGCTAAAGCTGCCCCAAATCCTGACAGTTTCGTGGCGTGAGGGGCGCGATCGCGGCCCTCAGTCCGCCAGCCATCCCAGAGCCCCCAGCACAACGGTAAAATCAAAGGCACACCTTACGACAAGTAGATCGCCTCCCAAACCTATGGTTGCTCAACTCAACGTCCCCAAAACTCAGCGCGACTGGCAACCGATCATCCGCGCCTTCGAACAAGCCGTCGGCAAAGATCAAGTCGTGCGCCGTAAAGAAGAGTTGCTGGTATATGAGTGTGACGGCCTCGCCAGCTATCGCCAGCGGCCCCCGGTGGTGGTGCTGCCCCGCACCACGGAGCAAGTGGCCGCCGTCATCCGAGTTTGCCACCAGTTCGAGGTGCCCTTTGTGCCTCGGGGGGCGGGGACGGGCTTATCCGGGGGCGCGCTGCCGGTAGAAGATGCGGTGCTCATCGTCACCGCTACCATGCGGCAAATTTTAGCCATTGACTACGACAATCAGCGGGTCGTCGTGCAGCCGGGGGTGATTAATAACTGGGTTACGGAGGCCGTGAGTGGGGCGGGATTTTATTATGCGCCCGACCCTTCGAGCCAGACGGTGTGCAGCGTCGGCGGCAACGTGGCAGAAAATTCCGGCGGCGTTCACTGTTTGAAATATGGGGTGACGACCAACCACATTCTCGGCGTGAAGCTGGTGCTGCCCGATGGCGAAATTGTGGACGTGGGCGGCGCGGTGGCGGAGCAACCGGGCTATGACCTCGTGGGGCTGATTGTCGGCTCGGAAGGCACGTTGGGCATTGTCACGGAAATTACCCTGCGCATTCTCAAAGCGCCGGAAACCATTAACGTCCTGCTGGCAGACTTCACCAGTGTGGAAGCAGCGGGCGCGACGGTGTCGGATGTCATCGGGGCGGGCATTATTCCGGCAGGCATGGAAATGATGGACAACTTCAGCCTCAACGCAGTGGAAGATGTGGTGAAAACGGACTGCTATCCCCGCGATGCGGAAGCCATTTTGCTGATTGAAATCGACGGCTTGCCCGCTGAAGTGGAAGCGAGCCGCGATCGCATCACCGCCATCTGTCAACAAAATGGGGCGCGCCACGTCACCGTCGCCGCCGATTCCCAAGACCGCCTGCGCCTGTGGAAAGGGCGCAAAGCCGCCTTTGCCGCCATGGGTAAACTCAGCCCCGACTATTATGTGCAAGATGGCGTGATTCCCCGGACGCAGCTACCTTATGTGCTCCGCGAAATCGAAGCCCTGGGAGAAAAGCATGGTTACCGCGTCGCCAACGTCTTTCACGCGGGGGATGGTAATTTGCATCCTCTCATCCTGTTCAACAACCACATTCCCGGACAGTTAGAGGCCGTGGAAGAGTTGGGCGGCGATATCCTCAAGTTGTGCGTCAAAGTCGGCGGCAGTATCTCCGGCGAGCACGGCATTGGGGCCGACAAGCGCTGTTACATGCCGGATATGTTTTCCCCCGCTGATCTGGAAACCATGCTCTGGGTCCGGGCCAGTTGGAATCCCAAGGGACTGGCGAATCCCACCAAAATTTTTCCCACCCCGCGCACCTGTGGCGAAGCCGCGCGATCGCCGCTATCCCCCAGCCTGGAGAATGTAGAGCGATTTTAACTCCCTCAGGTTAGATGGTGGCTCAAAGCACCCAGGGCGGCACAGCCGCAACGTAGAGGGAGCAACCTTGGGCCTTACTGATAAGGGGCGCGATGAGGCGAGGGCACAGCCGCCGCATCACTGGAAATGCTACTGCCCCCAGCTCATCAGATTAAGATGAGTGCAGAGCTGAGGTGCCAGCATGACGGATGCCAATATTCAACGCTTTGAGACTCGACTCAACCAAGTCGAAACGACAGTCGCGGCCAATGCCGACGCTATTGATCAGCTGGCCCATTATCAAACCCGCGCCTTTGAAGGGTTGGGTGAGCTCACCCAGTTGACTGGTCAACTGGGGCGTCACCTCAATCAACTTATGACCCAGGTTGAGCAACAGGGAAACCACCTCGACCAACTCACGACCCAGGTTGAGCAACTCTCTGCATACGTCAGTCAGGTGACGCAGCGGGTTGATCAAGTGACCCAACGCGTGGATAGTCTAGCTGCTGCCAGCGAGCGCTTTGACCGCATCATGGACTATCTGCTGAAGCGAGAGGACGAGGACGCGGCGGACTAGCGCAGCCGATTGCGAGACTTTACAGAATGTAAGCAGGTTGTAAAGACGGCATCCTTGGCAACGTAGACTTTTAACATCCTGCGATCGCGTCCCCTCTCGTCAGTGTGGGCGGGCGATCTCGGTTTTGATCCCTTGGCCTGCTCAGTGCATTTGTCAACACTATGTTTCCGACTCATCGTCCTCGCCGTCTTCGTAGCCATCCCCAACTGCGCCGCATGGTGCGCGAAACGGTCGTTTCTACCAATGATCTGATTTATCCCCTCTTTGCCGTGCCCGGTGAGGGAGTGGCCGAAGAGGTCAAGTCCATGCCAGGGGTCTACCAGCTTTCTATCGACAAAATTGTTGAAGAAGCCAAAGAGGTTTACGACCTGGGCATTCCCTCCATCATTCTGTTTGGCATTCCCGACACCAAAGATACCGAGGCCACGGGCGCGTGGCATGACTGCGGCATCGTGCAAAAAGCCACGACAGCCGTGAAAGCAGCCGTCCCCGACCTGATCGTCACGGTCGATACCTGCCTGTGCGAATACACCGACCACGGCCACTGCGGCTATTTGGAAGTGGGCGATCTGTCCGGGCGCGTACTGAATGACCCGACGTTGGAACTGCTCAAGAAAACGGCAGTGTCTCAAGCCCAGGCAGGGGCCGACATCATCGCCCCCTCCGGCATGATGGACGGTTTTGTGACTGCCATCCGCGAAGGGCTGGACGAAGCCGGGTTTACGAATATTCCGATCATGTCCTATGCGGCCAAGTATGCGTCGGCTTACTATGGCCCGTTCCGCGATGCCGCAGATTCTGCGCCCCAGTTTGGCGATCGCCGCACCTACCAAATGGACCCCTCCAATAGCCGCGAAGCCCTCAAAGAAATCGCCCTCGACATCGACGAAGGGGCCGACATGCTGATGGTGAAGCCCGCCCTGGCCTATATGGATATCATTCGGCAAGTCAAAGATGCGACGGATCTGCCTGTGGCCGCCTACAACGTCTCTGGCGAATATTCCATGGTCAAAGCCGCCGCGCTGAACGGCTGGATCGACGAGCAAAAAGTGGTACTCGAAACCATGACCAGCTTGAAGCGATCGGGGGCCGACCTCATCCTGACTTACCATGCGAAGGATGTCGCCCGCTGGCTCGATCAGGTCAACGCGATTTTCTAGTCGCTAGGATTTCTAGCCGCTAAGACAAAACGGTAGCTGAGCACAACTGGCACTCGGCTACCGTTTTCATTATCACGCAGTGCCCTTAAGCAGTGCTCAGGCGCTGAATATTTGTCCGAACATTATTGGCAACTCAAGTCGCTATAGAGTTGTTCCCGAGCTGCCTGCACCGTTGTCAAGCTCTCACCAATCTGAGTCGCCGCCGCACCCAGCGTATCCTGACCCGCAATGCCGTCTACGGTATCTTGCAAGTTAGTGTAAGCCGTTTCGACATCAGCGATGCGGGCATCTTGCGCCGTGCTCGCGGCAGCTTGCATCGCCTCATACGAGCTCGCAACCTCTTCGCGAGCTGTCTGCAAGTCATCCACTGTAGATTCGGCTGTTAACTGACTATAGGCAGCCAGCGCCCCGCCAAAATCATCGATCGCACCACATAGTGCAGCTTCGGCATCAGTCACTGAAGGCGTACCACCGCCACAAGCAGCGAGTAGTAAGGGCAATGTCCACAGGGCTTTTAGAGTTAATTTCATGGTTGTTATCCCAAAGCGATATTTAACGTCTCTTATAAATACCCCATTCGGAGGACAAAAAGTAGCCTATTTGACAAAAATCTCACAAAGGTAGAGTCACATTCAGACCCTGAGATATCTACCTGACATGCCCCATGAGGCTTAGCGCTAGGTCAAAAGCGCGTCGGGCCTAAGGTGACACGAGTTAGCTCGATCAGGGGACAGAATAACGCCGCTTCATCAGCGGTCAGCAAGTTCTTGAGCACCCGCTGCATCGCCTGATAGGTGGCTTCGCAACTGCGTTCAGCCTTAAAAGATTTCATGATGCTCTGAAACCAGATCAACAATTTCTCTTTGAAAACTACTTCATCGTCCGTTAGCAAAGCCGTGGCGGCATAGCGTAGCAGACGCACCGTATCCCGCTGCCACTTAGCGGTTAAGTCTTGCTCATTAATGATGAGTAGATCGGGCTCTTTGGTTTTTAGCTCCTCAAGCACTTGTCGGATGATTTGAGGTTCCAGCTTTTGCAGTTTTTGATAAAGCAAAAATCGTTGACGGGCGGTTTTGAGATAACTCTGAAAAAAGACTAGCTCGGCATCGTTGGCATAACGGCCATCGGTCTGCGCAGAAAGTCGTTCAATTTGCTGGAGCATAAGAAATGTTGAATTAAGCGTGTGTTAATTTGCGGTCTGATACAAAGTACCCAAATCTTAATACTTTTTAACAATTGATGAGTGGGTGGTTTCGCTGATGTTTTGATTTGTAGATCTTTTTGCCGTAGAACTTTAATCTCTGTGAATGGGCTGGCATGACCAGCAGCCAGCCCTCGGGAGTTTGCCCTCAAGGGCCGATCGCCCAGCCGTTTGTGCCCGAGGGAGCAGTCCTTAATTGAGTCCGGGTGTCGTTCAAGAGAGCTTTGAGTCCCAGGAGCAGCCCTTTCAAGGTGCTTTCTTCTCAGCTTTAGCTTTGGCAAGCAATCGAGCGGTTGAGACATGAGGTTTCTTTT
>NZ_JACSWC010000228.1 GCF_016888165.1 Halomicronema sp. CCY15110
CTCACAGATGGCTCCCCTTCTCAATCTGAGAATCTAGCTACATCAATACTCTCAGGACTTTTCTGCACCACTAAGCTTGCAACGTGTGCTGCGATTGCGCGATCGACAATTGCAGCGCCTCGACATCATCAGGATGCACACAGTCCCAAACGACACTGCTATCGGCCAATGCCCGCTCCGGCGCAAAGCCATAAAGATCGGCAAATCCAGAACTGATGTAAGTGAAGGCATCCGAGCCCTCTGGACAGAGCCGATAGCCATAGAGCACACCGGGCAGGTTGCTTGCCAACCGTTGAAAGCGCGTTTCACTTTGCCGCAGGGCAATTTCAGCAGTTTTGCGCTCGGTAATATCCAAGATCAGGCCATCCCAAACAATATCGCCGCTGTCGCAAGCTTGGGGCTGGGCCGATACCTGGAGCCATTTTTGGGGCTGGGCCACCGGGCCAATGCGCCATTCCGCAGTCCACACGGTGAGGCTCCGGGCCGATCGCAACAGGGCATTGCGCAACGACTGCACATCGTCAGGATGCACCTGACGCCACCATTGATTCACATCGGCTATTGCCGACTCCGCCGAGATGCCCCACACCTCGGCACAGCGGGAACTGATACCAATTCTCTATAAAGCTGCATAGAATAGAGCCTCAAGGATAAAGTCATAGCCGGTCAAGGAGGCGAT
>NZ_JACSWC010000229.1 GCF_016888165.1 Halomicronema sp. CCY15110
GGATTCTCCATCTCGATGACCCCATGTTTTCTGGCAGCATCCTACTACAACATGACTTGTGTGTACTTAGTAGCCTTCGTAAGGAGAGGTTTAGTCACAGGCTGGCTGTGGGGTTCAGCGATCTCCATTCAAAACTCCGGTCCCTCTCCTTGGATAAGGAGAAGCTAGGTGAGGTCGAGTCGCGTTTCGGGAAAGAACCTCACCGCCTGCGGCACCTCTCCTTGTGAAGGAGAGGTTTATGGACATGCTGGCTTTGACTTGAGCGATCGCGGTTCAGAACTCCGGTCCCTCTCCTTGGATAAGCTACTAAGTACACATAAATCCCTCCTGGGCTAGTGACCATCCCTGAAAGATGGCCTCAAATTTCCTGAGCCCCTG
>NZ_JACSWC010000023.1 GCF_016888165.1 Halomicronema sp. CCY15110
TCATGGCAACTCTCAGGGGGCACAGTGATGGGTTGCCTCTAGCATGTCACAGACCCTTTTTTCTTGCGCTTACCCTGTTTGCCCCCCCATGAACTAACCATTCTCATTAACCAAGCTCTCAGACCCAAAGCATGGTTTAAGGCGGAAGTCAGCTATGACGATCGCCAGCTTGCCAAAGATGCTGGATTTCGTTGGTATGCCGCAGATAAAACATGGCGACGACGTATGGCGATTGAGGATACATCTCAATTATCTTTTCGGGTCATTCAACTCCAGGCCAACATGGAGGTCAAAGTTTAGTTTTTTGACAATTCGATTGGAGGAATATGGGGGAATATTAGAGGGATCTCGAGTTGAGATCGCTGAAACCCTTGAAATGTACGGTAGTGTTCTAGACCTGTGGAAAGCGATCGATCATATAGCGCGGCCAAATTCGTAGCGGTTGATGAACAGCCCGATGACGGTGTCATCCCAGATTTCTCACCAGGGTGTTTCAAAGGCAGCTGAGCCTGCGCGAATGGCCTGAGATTTGTACGATGCAAAATGACACCAACTTCGGCAGGTCGTGTCCAGCCCTGAGGAAGTGCTTATACCCTGCGCTCAGTTCAGCGTCAGGGAGCAGAGCATACCCATGGGTCGAAGTGGTCAAGGAGCTAAATTGCCGATGGTGAAATTCCGAGAAA
>NZ_JACSWC010000230.1 GCF_016888165.1 Halomicronema sp. CCY15110
ACTAGCTCCGTCTTCCTCTCGGGCTGAGTGACAGCAATTATTAAGCGGTATTGAAAACACCTTTAGAGGGCTGGTGCAGGAGCGCATTCGGTTTGAAGTTCCCCTGGCTGAATTGACCCAGGGATCGGGGGATCTAAAGGATATTCAGGGGCGGTTGGATCGTACTCGTGATGCGATCGAACAACAAGTTGAGCAGGTGGTGCAGATTAGCCAGGCGATTCCGGTGTACTACGGTTTTCTGCTGACCTCTGATGAGTATCACCTGCTGATGTTCCGAGGTACCCAGCGTCGCTTTGAAGTGCTGGGCGACCTGCTGACGCTGCAAACGCCCTACACCCGCCCGGACACAGAAGAAATTCTGGGTCGGGTGCATTTTGGCTTCTACTCCCTCTACTTTAAGCAACTTGCTGATACTGTCCGGGAGGCGGTGCAGGGCTTAGATCCCACTAAACCGCTGGTGATTTCAGGCCATAGTCTGGGGGGTGCCTTGGCCAACCTGGCCGCGATGGATCTGGCAATTCAAATCCCTGAATGGCAGCCCAACCTGCGTCTTTATACCTACGGGACGCCTCGGGTAGGCGATCGCCCCTTCGTCGAAACCCATAGCCGAATGGTACCGAACCATTACCGGGTCATTAACCTGGCCGATATGGTGCCCATGACCCCGCTGAGTGAATTGTTGGTTATCAGCTTCATCCACGGGGGCGAGCAGTGGTCGTTTCTGTCGCACCACGGAGATATTGGCCCCAATCACCTGGTGGATGTTTACCGTAATGCGATTGACCAGGAAGCCGAGCTCAGGAACGACGGGCAGTTTGTGAATTTGCCGATGGAGTTAGGGAGCGGATGACGGGGAGAGAAGTGAATGGGTGGACGTGTGGACGGGTTCAAGGTGGAGGGTGGTAGGAGATTGTAGGGTGGGCATTGCCCACCACGCATCTGTAGGGTGCATTGCTGCGCTAATGCACCATTTTGGGAGGGTTTTGGGAGAGTTCGGCTCTCTAGATTGCATTTGTGAGTAACCAAAGGACAGGTGGCATGGGGCAGCAAAAGAACAATCGCTACGGGTGGCTGACCGTACTAACTTTGTTACTTTGCCTTGGCCTCGACTGGTTTACGGCCCCCCGTCTAGGAGCTCAGGAGCAACCGCCCCAACTCACTTTTGCCGACCCAGCTCAGTATCCGGCGGAGCAGGTTCCGGGGGAGGGCTATTTGCCGGTAGCGGATTGGTCGGGGCGGCTGATTTTGCCGGAACAGGCGGCGGCAGCGACGGTGTGGGATTGGGTGTGGATGGAGGTGTTGACCAGTCCCAACGCTGATCTAGTGGGTCAACAGGTGCGGTTGCAGTGGCAGGATACGCCGGCAAATGAGGCTTTCCTGACCCTGGTGACGCGGGGGATTGAGTTTGATGAGGCGGCGATCGCCAGTCTCGAAAAAGGCACCATTCTCCCCACTCGGCTGGATGGGTGGCCGCAGGTCGGGCCGTTGCAATCGCTAGCGGGAACTCGCCCCCAAGACGACCTGATCGTGGCGCTGCCCGATGCCACCTTTCGACTGATCGATGGAGAATCTGTCATCGAAATTGAGGAAGAGCCGATTCAAATCCCTGAACGCTTCTACAGTTTGGTGAAGGTGCTGGGACCGGATGCGACGAAACCGGCTCCAGAACTTTGCCCCGGTAGCCAGCCCTGCCCCAGCAACTACCTACGAGTCCAGCACTACAACTTGGCTAGTCAAGCCTTTGACGGGGCAATTGAGACGGTGCGGATTCCCCAGGTTCCTCCAGCCAAAACGGGTGTGTTTCAGTCCACCTCTCAGGACCTGGCAAATTCTCCAGCGGGTGAGGCCGGTTGGTACCTCTATGGTGCCAAGAATACCGAGGGTATTTTCGTGGCGCGGGCGATCGCGCCTCGTCGCCTGTTCCAACTCCAGCCCCAGGAGACTCTTTCCGGCACTCAAAATGGCCTCAACTACATCAACTTCGGCAACTGGCGGGACACGCCTGAACGCAAGGGCACCCTCCAATCCGTGCTGGTGAAATCGGATGTTGAGGAAGCCCAGGAACCCACCTGGACTGAGGGCGATTCGATGCTGGTCGTTCATCTGTTTGGCGGCATCGGCAGCGAACTGGCGGAACCGCGATCTGTGCCGGGGACAGTCAATGGGCACTTTGCCTTTGGCCAGGGTCAGGTGGTGCAAGACCCTTTCACCCAGCCGCCGCGACTACAGGTAATCTACGATCAGGTTTACTCCCACAGTCCCCTGGGCATTGTTGCCGGGAGAACTCTGTGGTCCGAATACAGCGGCAACCTGCAACGGGGCTGGCAGGGCACACGCCCCATTTCCGATGTGATTGTCAACATTCCGGCCCTGAACCACACCTACCGGTTTGGCGACTTCACCCTGTCTCCCCTGAAGGAACTACAGCGAGAACTGCGGGTGATGATGGCCCGATACCGCACGGGAGATGGCACCGGGGCCTCCATCGTCACTCCAGCCCAATCCTGTGTGCAGGACTCGAATCAGGCCCTGTACGAAACCATTCAGACCATTCGTACCCAGGTAGCCAATTCGCCCCAGGCCCAGACCTGGCTGGCGGAGCATCCCGACGACCCCCAAACCCTGCTGTTTCAAGATCTGATATCCCTGGGGCAGCGGCTGCAGGGGCAATTGGTGCCCCTGGGCATCGCCCGTCCCGACTGGCGCGAGAATGCGTCCGTTCTGGCAGGTACTGAGGAGGAGGGGATCAATGGTCAGCCTAATTTGGGCAACGAAACTAACCTGGTCAACAATCTGCTGAGCTGGCGTACGGCGATTCCCCGCGTGGGCCACGACAATATTGCCGCGATTTTGCTGCAGCACGGGGGGGAACTGTGGTTTCTCCGCACCAATCAGGTAGGTGGAGCAGATCCGACTATTCTTCCCCTGGCTCCTACAGAGTTGTTTGGCGATTTCGTGGTGATTCCAGTCGCCTTTTCCCGACTGATTGAGTCCCTGACGTTTCCCGACCGATCTGGAATCGGAATCATGGCCCTGGGTCTAGGAGCCTTCGCGTTTGTCCTGTTCCTGTTGCGAGGCCCTGGAGCGGACGGCATTGCCCCGCTATCCGTTAAGTCGGCCCTGGGGGCGTTGTTGATCCCGGCCCTGTGGCAGGAACTGGTATTTCGGGTCCTGTTCCTACCCCACCCCACCGAAGGGGTGCAACCAATGACGGTGTTGATCTGGTCCGTCATTAGTCTGGGGCTGTTCCTGGCCTATCGCGGCTTTAGGGCCAGGCTCCTGCACCTGACAGGGCATCGCAGCCGCTACTTGTTTCTGTCTCTGGTATTAGGAATTCTCGCCACGGGACTTTACCTACTCACTGGCTCCCTGTGGACTGTCCTCGGATTGCACTGGGGCAGCTGGATGATGGAAAGGGTGAAAGGGGTAGGGTTTAAGGTGAAGGGTCAGGTCGGTGGGTGAGGTGGGTGAAGGGAGGGAATTTTGGAATTAGATGTTGAGCTATCGTCTGGGCGGCGCGATCGCAACGAGCAGATTCTGTTGGATGTGGTGGGGAAGGAGGTGCGCGATCGCATTCATCAATCCCTTCACCACACTTTCCTGCTGAGGCTGCCTCAAAGGGATGTCCCTCTGACGGCCAATCTGGCCCGCCAGGGCAACCTGTACCTGGCTGACGGTAGCCATCAACCGCTTGCCGCAGAGACGACAATCAGTGATCTGTTTGACCAGCCTGCAGTCAGCGGCAGATTGTTCATCGTGGGGCCAACGGGTATCGGCAAAACCACCGCGTTGCTGGAGTTGGCGGCTGAGCTGGTGCAGCAGGCGCAGCATGACCCTGAGCAACCTATGCCGGTGCTGTTTCACCTATCGTCCTGGTCCGTTGAGCAGCAATCTTTCGCCGCATGGCTGCAGACAGAATTACGAGTCAAGTACGGGGTTTCCCAAAAGCTCGGCGACCGATGGCTAGCGGCCAACATTTTGCTCCCCTTGCTGGACGGTCTGGATGAACTCCCCCCCGATCGCCAGGCACCGGCGGTGCAAAAGATCAACGAGTGGCTGGGCCAGACACCGACTGCTCTGGTGGTCTGTTACCGGGCTGACGAGGGCGATCGCGCCCCCCTCCCCCTGACCCTCAACGGCACGCTGGCACTGGAACCGCTGACCGCTGAGCAACTGGAGCCATACCTGAACGGCCTCGGACTCGGTACCCTCTGGACGAAAATCCAACAATCGCCCGCGCTACTCCACTTGAGCCGAATTCCCGTTTGGTTGAGTCTCCTCCTGCTGACGCAGGATACCCTCGATGTCACGGCTTTTGAGCGATTGAAGACCCCTCAAGAGCGGCAGGACTTTGTGCTCGATGGGTTTATCCTGCAGCAACTCCATCAACCCCTAAAATATCCAAAAAATCCGCCTCAAAGCCAGCCCACTGCCCAGCAAATGCGCCACTTGCTGGAATGGTTAGCCCGATACCTGCGAGACCAGGTTGAACCTGAGTTGCTCATTGAAAAAATGCAGCCGACTCTGTTGAGTACTCGCAAACAGATCATCCTCTATAGCCTATTAGGCGGGCTCCTTTTTGGCGCGATCGGGGGGATGATTTTTGGGCTATTTGTTGGCCCCTTCTCTGGAATTTTCGTCACCTGTATCGTCACTTTCATGTTTGTGGTCAGACGGGGGGATGATGCCATTGCCATCTTGGAGGAGGCTAAACCGTCATTATCGAACCTGGTACAGTTCGTTTTTGTGCGTCAAATTGGTCCAATATTGCTATTTACGGTGCTGTTAGGACTGGTGATTGCCATCACGGCTAGAGACCTAGAAGCGCTCATTTTTGGCCTGGGCATTGGCTTGATGGTGGGTTTACTGACTCGGTTTGCGATCGCCTTTCCGAGCTGGCTGATGGGTGGACTCATGGTTGGCATAAACCGATTTATAGATGCTGACATTACGGTGCGGGACCAGCCCAATCAACACCTTATTGCAACCATCCGCTATGCCCTCAGGGTAGTGGCGCTGTTTGTCCCGATCTGGCTAATGATCAAAATCCTCCCCCGATATTTGGCTGGCTTTTCGTTCGGCCCAAGCGGGATGGATGGTACTGAGATCGCCAACCTGTTTGGGGTTGGGGCGGCGCTCGCGCTCTGGGCTATCATCTTCGACAGCGCTCTGGTCTGTGCCCAACATTTGGCCCTGCGGCTGGTGCTATTTAAGACTAGAGACATCCCCTGGAACTATGCCCGCTTTCTCAACAGCTGCTGCGATCGCCACCTGCTCCAGCGAATCGGTGGGCGCTACCAATTCATCCATACTCTGGTGCTAGAAAGATTTGCCGCTCCGTAGAGTTGTCTTCAACTAGGCCCAAAACGACCGAGACTGTAATTTACTGCCACTTACCCCTAGAATCCTCCACCCAAAAGAGTTTCAGGGATTCTCATTTTGAGGTAAGTATTGAGAATATTCCTTGTCGAAGGCTGAAACAACTACTTGCCCTTTTGTGCTCATAGGGAATGGTTTGGCGATCGCGGGTACGCAACGCATCGACTTTGCCCCGCAGCCCTAATTCGGCACTTTCGAGGACGAGTTGCGTCCATTCTTCGCCTTCATTTTTCTCTAATTCGGTATGGAGGCGACGTCCGGCAAAAACGGCGGCATCTTGGGTGTACAGCTCTTCAACTTCTTCGAGATAGTAGAGCCGGGGGCAATACAACAAGGCGTGCAGCGCGTTGATCCGAATGGTTTCTTGCGGTTCGGCGGCGGCCTCAATGATGGCTGTCGTCATTTCAGGAACTCCTAACTGTGTGATACCAATTCCCTATGAGGTGAAGCAGAATATAGGAGTACTGATTTCAAGCACAAAAGATGGCTCGTCCACTCAA
>NZ_JACSWC010000231.1 GCF_016888165.1 Halomicronema sp. CCY15110
CTTAAGCTAACTGTTGAGCTCTGAAAACCCAGGTTTAGCCCGACTATTTAGTACATTTGGTCACCTTAACAGGGGTACTCCAAGGGACTTAGCAGGAGGAGCCGAATCGCTTTATGTTCTGTTGAAGAAAAAGATTGAGGCTTTGGGTTTTCACTGCCATCATCTATCGGAAGATGAAGTCTGGAAAAAAGTTGATAAAAGGGCTACATCAGACTTTTCCAAAGCTATGAAACAATTTATTCAACGTGCCCGAAAACAGAAACTGTCCGTAGAAGACCTGGGCCGCACAATAGAGACATATTCAACTGAAACAGAAGTTGAAGCTCAATTCTTGGATCTTTGCATCTTATTTTATAGGGGTTATTTAAGTAGTCTAGAACATGAAGGAAAAGAGGACTTTGATGGCTTACTGCAAAGAGCCTCATACCAATTCCCTATGAGGTGAAGCAGAATATAGGAGTACTGATTTCAAGCACAAAAGATGGCTCGTCCACTCA
>NZ_JACSWC010000232.1 GCF_016888165.1 Halomicronema sp. CCY15110
AATGCTTCTTTTGTCGTCGTGTTTCTAGGTGTCCCAGGTAGCAAAACCTTGGCAAGAGAACTTTTCAAACACCCTCTTAGGGGAGCGATAGGGTTTGGTCCAAGGCTTTGCGGGCTTGGCGACGATTAATTTTTCCATCGACTAAGACAGAAGACGACAGCAGTTGGGCGATCGCGTCGCTGGCATCGCGGCGGCTGGCGGCAGTGGTGGTGGTCATGGCGTTCAGGCTGGTGTTGAGGGCGGTCACGGCTTCACGGCGACCCAGTTTTTGGGCCTGGATGGTTTTGACATTGAGGGCGATATCGATGACCTGCCGGGCTTGGGTCGGATTGATGCTGCCGTTGGCATCACGGATATCGACCCCCAGGGCTTGGGCAGCGGCGATCGCCGCCTGTTGTGACCGTTCGGTGGCGGCGGGTTGGGCGGCCTTGTCCGCTTGCGAGGGCTTCCCGCTGCCGTTGACCCCCAACATTTCGGCGATCGCCCCCCGAGCTTTGGCCGTGTCGATCTGGCCGTTGGGTTTCCGAATATCGACCCCCAGGGCCGCCGCCGCCGAGATGGTCGCCCCTTCAGCCACCTGACGCGCTGCGGCAGGGTCGATGCGTCCCTTGCTGTCAACGGTGAAGCCCATCTCTTTGAGGGCGACGATCGTGCTGTCTTTGGTCAGTTTGCCGCCGCCGTCGGCAGCCTGTCGCCGGGGCGACGAAGGGGACGGGGGCATCACTGCACGTCGCTGTTGGCGGCGGCTTTTAGCGGTATTTGGCCGCCCGCCAGAACGGGCATTACTACGAGGTCGGGTCATGGCTGGGTACCAGTGCAACAAAATTTGGACGAAAGATTTACGGGAGGGCGCATCCCCCGCAGCAGGCAGCGGCTACCGCTGAGGAGCCTCGGGTCTGGGGCGACTGCACAGAACGGGGAATCCCGTCTGGCAGTCGAGGCACGGTGAGTGCCTATACCTGGGCCTTGTATCCCACAACGAGCTGCACCGTTTTCAGCGCCGATTTGTCGCCCCGGACGGTGAAGGTCCAGTCGGTGCCGTAGGGCCGCACGCTGAGGCCCGGCGTTTCTAAGAACTGACCATCTTGCAGAAGCATCGAGTCGTCGTTGTTGAGCATCAGACTCACGGGCTCGTCATACTGCAACTCAAACTTGCTAAACAGGCCCGTGATGCGACTGCTCGCCAGATTGGGGAACAGCGCCGGGGTGAAGGTCAGCGTCAGCGAGGTTTCCTCATTGCTCAAGAATTCCAGCCACTCAGTATGAAAGTCGAAATTCAGGTCAATGAAGCGCACCGTGTCGTAGGGCTTGAGCAGCCCCTTAACCGCATCGGCAAACGCGTCGCTCCCTGGCAAGGCCGTGTATTTGAGGGTAAGGGTGGCATCGAGCAGCTGATCGAGATCGATCGCGCCACGTTTGCCATTCAGTTCCAACCGCCAGCGCGAGATGGCCCCGGTGCCCTCAAAGGGCAGGTAGTGATCGTCCTCCAGGTGGCGTTCAAACAGGCCATGGCCCTTCTCATACTGATCCACATGGGAGAGTACGATTTGTTGATTAGCCCGCCAATCGCTGCGCAGGTTCAGCGGTTGGTCACCTTTAGGGGCCAGCAGATACTTCACCGCTTTGGGGTCGGCGGTCAGCACTGTGTTGTGATTGAGCTGGGTCAGCGTCGCATTAACGACCTGCCCCTCGGCAGCATCAAAGCTGATGTCCAGGGTCTTAATCTGGCGGCAGTAGTGCCCCGGAAAGTCGTAGTCAAACAGCGCCTCTGACAGCTCAAATTCGCACTTGCCGGTGGCCTTGAGCGTGAGGAACGCCAGGGGATCGAGTTCCAGCAGCGAAATCGGTTTAGAAATTTCGAAGCGGCGGCGATCGCCCTGAATAAAGGCTTGCTCCATGCGATCGAGGTCGAGGCCCAGACTATCTCCAGCCAACAAGCCCTTGCGCTGGCTGTTCCAATACATGCCGCTGATGAAGCTAACCTCGCTTTCGGGCAGCCCCCGCTCATACTGGAAGGCTTTTTCGGCAGCTTTAGCCATGTCGTAGGCCAGTTTATAAGCCTGGTAATAGAGGCCCGACAGCTGGCTCGTCATCCACTGGTAGAGTTGCTCATTGCTGAATTTATCGGTCATGAAGGTGGCGATGGAGCGGTTATGCTCAATCTCCTTTTCGTGGATGGCCAGCTCATATTCAGCGACTTTGAGCTGGAGTTTCGCCCCTTCAATCTGGGCTTGAATCTGCCGCTTGTCGTGCATCGCGGTGTCGACCTGATGCTGCAAATCTGCCATCAGGCGCTGGTGCTGGGCGATGATGCCAGCAATTTCTCCCCCGATGCTCAGACCTTCGGCAGCGGTTTGACTGATCTCAGCAACCGCACTGGCAGCTGAAAATGCCTGCTGCCCGCCAATTTTAATCCCGGCAATGAACGGACCCACTAACGAATCAGGGGCGGCTCCCCCAAAGCTAGCAACGGTTCTCGCAATGACCGAAACCAGATGGCCGGCCACGGCTCCACTCATCATCGTCAATTGTGCGATTTCGGCATCGATCAAGCCGGCTTCGACGGTGGCTCGGTTGTAGGCTTCGTTGGCTTCGACCATGGCCAAGCTGGCTTCCAGCGAGCGGATGCTTTCCTGGGCTTCCCCGATCTGCGCCTCTTTGATCTTGGTCAGCATCGAGAGGATGGTGGCCTCTTGCTTTTGCTGCATTAAGTTGAGTTGTTCGCTGTCGCGCTTTTCGATCGCACTCAGCAGGTCGCCGCCAAACTGGTGCAGCCGCTGCACCAACTCCTTCGCCTTGGCCAGCATGAAGTTAAAGCGGTAGTGGGGCACGGGTACGCTCGCCCCGGCCATCAGGGTGCTCAGGCTGGCTCCCCCGGCGACCGCCTGCACCAACGCCATCGGGTCAATCGGTGGCTGGAAGAGGGGCAGCGCCTGCTTCACGCCGTCAATGTTCAGGCTATGGCGAATCTTGTAGAGCCGGTCTTCCACCCGATTCCAGTAGTCCAAAAACAGGTCATTGTCGGGAATGTAGAAGTAGGGACTCTCGACGGTGGCATGGGGCGTCTCGCGCACCACAGCCAGCTCCGTGGCGGGTGCCGCCTCCAGCAGCAGATCCACCGCGGTGTCATCAGGATTGTGCAAAGCAGCATAGTTCGTGGCGGGGGGCAATGGCTCTTGGGCCAGGGCTACGGGTTTTTCGCCGAGTAAGTCATAGGCCAGCACGTACAACATGCGGGCTTCGTTGATGCTCTCCTGGGTGTACTGCCGGAAGAGCATGTCGCCCCAATCGATCAGGTTATCGATGTAGGCCATGACGATCGCCTTTTGGTAGGCCGTTTCACGAATGTGGGCGATCGCGTGGGGGTCAAAGGGATCGTTGAGATATACCGCAATTTCCGCCGCCAGGTCTTCGATATCGAGTCGTCGATGCAGGTGATCCTCCAGGTGCGGCTTAAGCGGATCGGGAATGCGGGCAAACGGCAGGAAGCGCCAGTGGGCATCGGCAATGCCATCCTGCATCACGCCCACATCGGCGGTGGGGTCAAAGATGAACTCATACCACCGTTTCGCATCCTCAAATTTCTGGGCCCCGTTCAGGGTCTGGGCGATCAGATAGGGTGCATGGAAAAAGATTTCCCAGTAATAGTTATTGTTAGCGCCGTGAAAGTCCAGGGTGGCGGAGTTGGGAACGCGATCGTCCAGGCGAATCGTCACCAACTGGTCACCAACCCGCACATTAAATGATTCCTTGTAGGTAATCGTTTGGTCGGTATTCTCATCGCTGTCGAAGCTCCCCTGGGACTGAAAGAGCGGCATTTCGTCGCCCAGTTGCATCTCCAGAGACAGCAAGCGATCGACGCCGCCCGCAAAGAGTTTTTGACCCATTTGGGGAATGCGGGTCGTGGTGAGCCGGAGGATTTCGTACGGCTGATCGGTGGCCGAGTCGCTGGGCAGGGGACGGCATAAAAATGTCCCTTTTTTGGCCTCAAAAATGTGCCAGTCTGGTTGCCCAAAGGTGAAGTTGAACTGATTATCAATGCCAAACCCTGCCGGAAAGACATCGTCTTTGCCGAAGTACAGTTCCAATAGCTGATCGAGCAATTCGCCAACCCGCCGATAGACCTGATCGATCGCGGTGGCTGCTTCGCTGACCGTGGTGTCGATATGGGTCAGTTCCGGCTCATCAGACCGTTGAACAGTTTCTAGAGTCGCCATCATGGCCTGGGCGGTGGTGGCCTGATCCAGCAGTTCGGGGCTGAGTTGCAACTGTGGCAAACGCAATTGCTCCACGGCTGCCAGTTTGGTCTGGGGTTCGGGTTTGAGCTGCTCTAACTGGCCTAATAAGGCATTTCGGACTTCTGGGTTTTTGACGATACTGCTGTCCAGTTTGAAGCGATCGCGACCAAAGATTTGCTCAAAGCGCGATCGTAGCAGCCAGACATTATGCTCATGTTCAATGCGCACTTCCTCCCAGCGCTGGTCCAGTTGCCCAGGGTTAATATGCAGCAGTTCACGATAGTCTGCTCTCAAGTCGGCAAGCGCCGCATGGTAAGCATCAGGGGCCAAGAACAGGCGTGGTTGCCCAGGCGTGCCGTCGATCGCTTCTTTCGCCTCCAGCAAAATCGGCTTGCCGCTGGACCGCTGAACAGATTTAATGTTGTCGAGATTCGCCTTGGTCGGAGTCTGGGCCAGCGTGTCAAAGGCTTGTCGCAAATCTCGCAGTTCTTGACGACTGCTTAAAATGAGTTCGTGATACGGCAGGTCGGCATTGTCGGCATCCTCAGACGCCAACTTTAACTGCTCTTGGATGGCCTGAGTATTGCGCGGCATGATCACCTGATCTTCACCGTTGACAGTGCGAATAGGGATCCGGTTAATGACGTTCAAAATGTTGGAGAGGGTTTGCCTGCGAGTTTCTAAGGTCGCCAGGTGACTTAACTTGGCCAAAAACTCCTCGGCTTCCTCACCCTGCCAAAGTTGCTCCTCTGCTGAAAAGATGGGGGCGAGGGGGACAATTTCCCCCTCCTTGCCGATAGTTTGCAATGCGGTGCGTAAAGCTTGCCAAACTTGACGAGTTTTAGAACTGACGAATTCGGTTGGAATGAACTCAAAATCATCACTCACTTGGCCATTCAGCAACGGCGCATTAGCCTGGGGATTAATGTAAGTCAAACTGACAAAATCTCGACCCTGATCTGAGGCTTCGACCACATGCAAGCGGTTGAAAAACTGATCGAGGTTAAAGCCTAAGTTGTCTTTAATGGGCTTCGGAAATCCGTCCAGTTTCTGGAGTGGCAAAATACCCTGCTCGTCATAGCGATAGCACTCATATTGCCCCTGGCGCAGCATGTAGATCAAATCATCCTGCTGGAAGACGGCATCTACTGGTTCTAACCGTAAGAAGTTGCGCGTCAAAATGGCGAAAAAGGCTTTCCAGAACTGGTCCTCTTCAAAGTCAACAACGGTCTCTTCAAAGATTAGATTGTCCCTTGTTGATTGGGCACTGAGTCGGAAGAATACTGGAGCTCCATAGTGATCAATCAAGCAAATCGTGTTGCCTTGAGCACTGGCATTAAACGCTGCTGCGACGCCCCGAATATAGTGGTCGGACTGGTGGCTGTCGAAATTGTGCCAAAGAATTTGCTCATACAAAGCCAGATTACTTCGCGGTGCCTGACCCGCATCTTTAAAGACTGTCGCAATCGGTTGGACTTGCCAGATAATTGCTTGCCGATCGCCATCTTCTGGCACTTTGCCAATCGCGCATTTGTCTTTCTTGAACAGAATCAGCCATTGCTCCTGACGGGCATCCTCCCAGGTAAATGCGGCATCAATTCGGTTGTAAAAGTTCTGATCAAAGCTGTCTGGAAAGTCATAAACTTCAGCGATGCGTTTGATGTCGCCCTGGGGATTGCGCGGGGTAGTGGTCAGGCAATATTCCCCCGAAAACAGCACCAGGCTATCGCGATCGGCCACGTAGGCCGCATCGACCTGATATTCCAGTTCAATGCCTGCTTGCAACGTTTGGGGCTGCACCCACTGGCGATTAAAGCCATAGAACGAGTATTTGATGCTGGCTCGATATTTCAACACGGTGTCGGAGGTGTCAACTTTGGTCGCGCCGCCGCTTTGCGGACTGCCCTGATTGCGGCCATAGGGCACAGACTCTTCCTGGGTGTGAATTTCAATCCAGAACAGGAGTACACGACCAAAGGCATAAACTGGAAAAACGCGAGTGGAATTGATGCTGATGTCAACGGGTAGCCAGTTGCCCCAAAGCACGCGCCCCGACGCCAAAAATCGCGATGTTTGGTAATAATATTGCACCGGCTCTGTGCGGGTGTGACCAAACAAAACAAGCACCTGATCTTCGCCATCGTCGTGCACATTAGCTCCGGTAATTTTGAGGTTGCCTACTTTGGCAAACTCTTCCAGATAGCTATAAAAAGCTCCGGTCACTAAGTCATTCGTCACTTCGCCCTGCATCAGCGCTTCTTCTAACTGTTTGAAGATGGGCGATTTGGTGTCTCGCAATTCCGGGCGAATGTAGTTTTCGGGATACAAAAAGACCTTACGATTGGCTTCCCAAATGCGATAGTTGCGCATCCAGGTCCACCAGCGTTTCAGGTCGTTGCGATCGCTCGTCTCCTTCAGGCCCACGGCCTCCAGGTTGACAAAATAGCGATGTAAATAGAGCTGAATGGCCGAAATCGCTTCCTTAACTTTCGATGTTTTGGCCTCGCTGCCCATGTTCACGTCAATCAACAGTTGGGCGAACAGATCGCGGGCATTTTCGAGAGATCGCAGCGGCACAATGGCCGGTGCGAGGGCGACCAGCGATCGCAAAATCGCCTGCTGGGTTGGCCCCTCGATCCGCGCAGGCTGTCCTGCTGCGGTGGCCGCAAAAATGTCCTCAAGTTGCGCTTGCAGACCTGGTGCAACCTCATCTGGCTCAAACTGGCTCTCGGTCTCACCAAAGACTTTATGACCCTCGGCGTCAAAGCTGACGACGTGATATTCACCCTCCACCTGGGCCACCAGCACCCGATTGCGTCCGGTCTGATTTGCCAGGGCTGGGCGATCGGGCAGCCTCAGCAGTTGCAGGTCGATTTCAAAATAGTGGGCCATCACATAGGGCAACAGCACCGACTGCTTGAGCAGATTTTCTTCATCGTGTAGCTCGCGCGCGAGTAGCTCCCAATCTTGGGGGCTGTGTTGCAGGCCCAACCACCGATACAGGGTGTCGGCGACGGCGGCCAAGTCGGTAGGCGACTCGAACGCTGGTTGATAGACCAACTCATACAGTTGACGCGGCAAGACCCCCAACTGATCCGCGATCGCAAAGCTGTCGCGCATCTTCAGGAGTCGCTCAAGGGTGAAATTCACCTCCACCTCCGCTGCCGGGGGCAAAAATCCTCCCCGGCGCTGCAACCACTTCACAGTGTCCACATCCCAGCCGGTGGCATCGCCCAGCTGTTGATAGGGGGCGGTTTGAGCGCCCAACGCCACATTCAGTAAATCCTTGACGGAGGCTGATGGGCTGACACTGCGATCCAGCAGGTCTTTGAATTCTGCAATGGTGTAGATATCGCTGAGCAGATAATCGTGCCAATCGCCCCAGCGATAGGTGAACGGCTGCGGATAAATAGGATCGATCCGTTGATAGGTCGGGTCCGAATACCGCACATATTCGTAACTCAGGGGCACATCTGCTGTGGGGGCCGTCATCTGTTTGATGAAATAGGTGCGGCCCTCAAACCCAAAGGCATGGTCGATCGCCGTCTCAAAGGCCGCTGGCAAGTTGCCCCAATGGTCGCGAATGGAGCGGGGATAGCCCTCGTCCACATAGTCTTGCGGCCAGTGACGATAGCAAATGTACTGCCCGTCCTTGAAGAAATAGGTGTGACCTGCCGGACTCGTAAAGGCGGTGTCGGCTCCGTCTGCAAAGGGATTGGCCCCCGTGGGCAGGACAGTGTCTAGGGCTACGACGATGGGAGCGCGATCGCGCCCCAACTGCCAAACCTGGGTCCCCTGGAACAGCCACACCTCTCCCTGCGGCTGCCAGCAGGCGGCATCAATGCCCTGCCCCATCGCTCGGCGGAAGGCGGCATCCGCTACGCCAAACCCCTCCGCCTCCAGGAAGTGGGCGATCGCCTTGGGATAGCCGTCATCCACGACCGCGTACTCGGTGCCGGTATAGCGGACGTATTGATCGCCCGAGAACAAAAAGGTTTGCGGCGCGTCCAATCGGCCCGGTTCCTCAGGCCGCACAAACGCTGCATCCACCTGGCTGGTCGCCAGCAGGTGGTTTTTCAGCCGTCCCAACTGGTGGATGGGCACTACGTTTGTGAGCTGCTGCGAGACCACATAACAATCCGCCTCGACAAAGATATAGAGGTGGCGACCACCCGCGACCACCCCCCGGATGCTGCTCCGTCCCGTGGCCTCCAGCGAGGCGGCAAGGTGCTCATCAAAGTGCGCCGGCAGGTTAGCAAAGCCCTCCTCCTGGCGCAGGTTGCCCACAATTTCCTTGGGATAGCCCGCATCCACATAGCGGTAGTCGCGGGTGGAATAGCGCACATAGTGCGCACCGCTGAACAGGTAGGTCACGGCATCGTTGATGACCACCGCCGCATCGATCAGCCTCGGCGGTGCATCCGGCGATGGTGGGGACTGGATGGGGTTGGGGGTGCGGCCCCAGCGCTGTCGGATGGCGATCGGGGGGGTGAAGCCGCGGCCCTGTTCATAGGTCACCTGATCGTCGCTAAAGAAGTAGGTGACGCCGTTCGGATCTCGAAAAACCGTCGCGATCGCCCCTGCCTCCGCCAAGGGCCAGTCTCGCCAGATGCGCTCCACTGGGCGCGGGTAGGTCCACAGATGATCTTCCCGGTGGTAGTGGATGAACTCGCTGCCCTTGAACAAGAACATTTGCTCATCGTCCACCAGCACGGCATCCACCCGGTCAAAGCCTTCTTCCAGGTAGATTGATGGGAAATTCCACCAGCGAATGTCGCCGATTTGCGGTGCGCCATCCGGTTGACCATAGGTCTCGGCGGAGTAGCAGACATAGCGGAAGGTGCCATCGGCCTCAGGCGCTTCCAGCAGATAGGTTTTGCCATCGCGCACAAAGGCCACATGCACATTATTTAAGCCGCCCCAGGCTGCGTGAATCGGTTGGGGCTGACCATCGGCCACCGGGGGCCAGTGACCGGCGGCAGTGGGGGTGTAGGTGAGGTACTGATCGCCGCTGAACAGGTAGAGTTTGCCGTCTACCCCAACGAAGGCCGCATCGACATGGTTGTTGAGCACGATGTGGTTGCGCTCCTGCCACCACTCTTCGGCAAGGGGATAGGCTTGGGCGAGGGTGTCGTTGTAGCACTGGTCGCCTTTGAAGACATAGAGCGATTGGTCGGTGCCCAGCAAGACGGCATCAACGTCGTGGCTGAACTCAGTGGGCAGATCCCGCAGCAGCGGTGGCAGGTCTACTGGGGCGATCGCGCCGCCCCCTTCCAGATGTTTCACCGTTTGCCAACCGACCGTCTCATTCTCGACATACAACGCTCCCGCCGTTTGCACCACCGCGCGGGGAGCCGCTGGCAGGCGCTCGGCATAGTGCCGCTGGGATTCCTCGGAGACGACAAGGCAGCGATCGCCCATAAACAGATAGATATTGCGGCGATCGCCAAAGATGGCATCCAGTCGCCCTGCCAATGGCATCGGCAGGTTTTGGAACCGGGGTTCCGCCACGAGGCCCGTGGCGATCGCCTTGGGGTAGCCCTCATCAACATAGGCATAGGGTTCAGACACTTCACCCGCCGCCGTGGTGTAGCGGTAGAACTGATCGCCAGAGAAGAGGTAGGTCGATCGCTGCAGCGGGCCAATTTCCTCACCGTCTTCCGAGCGCTCTGCCCATTCCAGCACTCCGGCGGCATCAATGCGGTTGGTGTCCACCAGGTGGTTTTTCACCTGTCCCCAAAATTCCCGCACGGCTTGGGGATAGCGATCGTCCACCCGGTTAAAGTGTGGGTCGGTGTAGCGCAGATACTGATAGTTCGAGACAGTCCGAGTCGTTCCGGCAGTCTGGGCTTTTAAGAAGAGATACGTCCGGCCATCTTTGCCCGTAAAGGCGGCTTCAAACCCGGCAAAATTTTCGGGTAGCCCCGCCCACTGGTCGGCGATCGGTCGGGGTTCGCTCCACCAGCGCCGCAGTCGGTCATAGGCGATGTAGTCAGTGTCTTTGAACAGATAGGTGACGCCATCCTGGGCCACTAAGACCGCATCGGGACTGGCAAAATTGCGATCGCGGGGATGTTCAACCGCTGGCAGATTGAAGTGCTCAACCCACCAGTTGCCCGTCATCGCTTGGGGATAGTCGCGATCGGCCTCGGTGTAGTCATTGGTGGAATAGCGCACATACACCGGCTCATGCTCGGCATCACGCCCCACCAGATAGGTCTTGCCATCGAGAATAAACGCCGCATCCACCGCACTCAGGCCGCCCCAATGGTCCGCGATGCGCTGGGGATAGCCCTCATCCACATAGGTGTAGCTGTTGCCGGAATAGCGGAAAAACTGATCGCCGCAGAAGAGATAGGTGTGACCGTCCAACCCCGAAAACGCCGCCGAGATGGGCTGATTGGATTGCTGGATCAGGTTGCGCACCTGGCCCCACTGTTCGTTGAGGGGAGCCGCACTGACCCGGATATCGGTCAGGGTCGTGGCGCCATCGGCCTGCATCTGCCACTGACCGCTTAAGTGATGCCCGTTTTTGAACAGGTGCACGCGATCGTCAACGCCCAGAAAAGCTGCATCAATGCCATCCCGAAATGCGTCCGGCAGTTCGGGTAGCAGACGGCTGAGGGGCTGAATCGAACCTTCGTCGGCATTGCCCTCGGGGGTTTCAAGGCTATCAGACCAGCTGATGACTTGATCCTCGACAAAGAAGTAAATGCGATCGCTCAGGGCCAGCGCCGCATCCATCTTGGTGGCTTGGGTGAAGTGGTTTTTCACCTGGCCCCAAACGGCGTTGATATCCCGTGCTTGCGGGAAATCTGCCGAGCTGATGAACTGCTGCCCCTTGAAGACATACACCTGGTCATCGGTGCCGATCAAAGCGGCATCGATCGCCTCGTCATAGCCAGGGGGCAAAGCGAAGCCATGCTCTTGAGACCAGTTGCCCGCTAGGGTTTTGGGATAGCCCTCGTCCACTTGGGGCAGCCCCTCGGAACTGCGCAGATACTGATCCCCAGCCAAGAGATACAGCGTGCGATCGCGATCGACAAAGGCCGCATCGATGTGGGTGAGGGTGGCAAAATTGCTGTCAACTTTGCCCAGTTCTCGGTGCTGATGCTCCCAGGTGAAGCGGTGTTTGGGCTGATAGTAAAAGTCGGTGCCAGAGACTAACCAGGCGTTACCCGCCGCATCGTTAAAGGTCGCATCCAGGTGCGAGACTTCAGCCAATTCATGAGCTATTTGCGCCAGCGAAATCGCCGTTTCGGTGAGTAACTGATAATTATCGGCGCGATAGAGCCAGTACTGTGGCTCCGCATCCAGCGTGGTGTGCAGCAGAATCACTCGCAGCGGCTCAGCGATCGCAATGTCTGCCACAGCATTGTCCACATTGAGCCACACCAACCCTTCAATGTGGTCCACTCCTGCAGGGAGTTCCAGCTTTTCCGAGAATTTGTCCGCTAAGTTTTGATCCCGAAAAACGATGTCCGTTTCCACCGCATCCAGACCGAGTTTATTCGCTAGCAGGGCAAACTGCCGGATGCGATTGAACGCCACCATAAAGCGATAATTGTCAGGAATTTGGGTGATGCGATCGCGCTCATCGTGGCCTTGCAGCAGCGGCACAATAAACTGCTCGCTCAAATTTTCGCCCGGCCCAAAAACATAGCGACAAATGGTTTTCACCGTGTCAGCGGGAATCTCAAACAGCTCTTGCAGGCCGGTAAGCAGTGCCGCTTCCTGTTGAGTGGCGAGGGTCAGATAGCGATCGCTGACCATCTGCACAGTGGCATCCACCTGTTTCGCCAGCCCATGCACTACAAAAAAGGCATCTTTGGCAAAATCTTCGAAGCCTTCCAGCGCAATATCCAGCGCGTTGTTGATGTTCAAGAAGTACGTCACTTGCTCTGGCGTCAAGCTACCGTCCACTTCGCAATAGCCCTGATCAACCAGCAGTTCCAGCAGCGCGCCCCCCTCCTCTGCCACCAGACCGATCGCTTCAAACTCCTGTATGGAGAGCCGATAGCTCTGCAATGTTTGCACCATCTCGTGCAATGCCTTAAAGACGATGCGGTTAGCATTCTCGTCAAAGTAATGGCCGAGTTGCAGCGCCGCAGCATTTTCCTCCTCTGCAAAAAAGGTAAAGGCGGTCTCCGTCAGCCGGTGGTTTTCGAGATCATACTTATCTAAGTAGGTGTAGATTTCGTCAGCAATCACCTGGCGACTCATAGCGCTAAAATCAGCGGCGCTCACGGTGTAGAACTGCGCCTTAAACTGGCTCAGGGCTTGCTGAATGACCGCCAAGATTTGATGCCGATGGGGATAGTAGGCCAGGGCGATCGCAAAATCAGCAACTTCTAGTTCCAGCAGTTTTTTCTTGTCAATGACAACTTGATGCTCGTCAATATAATCATTGAACTGAAGATTTTCGATCAGCGCGGCGACTTCTCCAGGCGTTAAAGACAAGTCGGCAAATAGGGTGGCATCCACCTTGAATTCAGCCTGCAAAAAGGCCTGGACTTTGGCTTCAATCACCTCAAAGATACTGGCCTGGTAGGCCACCAGCTTCACGTTGGCCTCAAACTTTTCCCGGTTTTCCACAGTGACAAAAAATAGAGGCTCTAACACTTCACCTTCGGCATTGATATGGCCGTTGTAAACCAGATTTTCGTAAAGTTCCTGACGTTTTGGTGCCGTGTCGTGGTGCCCAGATCCATCATCATCATCATCACAGAGCTGAATCGCTTCTAAATCACTTGGGAAAATGGCCAACTCTTCTGCCGGATCAATCTCATCAGCCGTCTTCTTCCGTGACTGATACAGCGCATGAATGTGGTCAAAAACGGCCCCGCTGTCGAAACTGTAGCTGATATGCAAATCAGCTGCTGTCTGAGGAATTGCCTCCGCAATTAGTGTGCCATCCGTTCGGCTGTATCCATGCAGGATGAGGTTGGCCAAGATTTTTTCCTGGAGTTTCTCCTGAATGTTCAGCTCGACAAAGTCGGCGGGGGTGATGATTGCTAGCCGCTGGAGAGCTTCATAAATGGCAAGCTGGGGGCTATGGGCGGAGGCTGTAAGCAGACGATGATCCTGGGTGGAAACCAACTGCCACTCGTCCTCAATCAGCGTTTTATAGGCAATCCGAGCGGTGCGTGGCGCGATCGGCTCTGCCACCAGCTGTTCCGACTGAAATAAAACTGGCTTGAACTGTTGATAAAGGTTATCTAGTCCGGATACCGTCTTGGCTTTCGTCGCTGACACGGTCTGAGCCGAAGGGGAATTTATCGCCAAAATGGCTTGGAGTTCGGTCGCGGCAAACTGATGCTGCCGCATCCAGTCAGTCAAGGCACACAATGTCTGCACCAGCCACATTGAGGTCGGCACCGAACCCGCCGCCAAAATTTGGTAGCCGTTAAATTCTTGGGTCGTGAAATGAATGAGCCAGTCAAATTGAGTGACTTGGCGAATGCTTGAATCTTGCTCTAGCAAATCACATAGAACAAACAATTCCGCAATTGATAAATCTAACGTCTCCGCTAATCGGCAAATGCGATAATACAGAGAAAGCTTGCTCAGCGGCGACAGGTTTTGCAGAAATTGTTCGCTGAGTTTAGCATCGAGCTGGGTGATCAGGCGTTGCAGATCTGCTGTCGAGAGATGGAGTGACTTTAGTAGTCGATTTCTGAGCTCTACCGCCTCTGGCTGGCTGGAAAATAGCTCCTTTTCATCTGCCAAGAAATTGAGGTGTTTGAGCGAAGGATACTTTTCGTATTGCTGGGGTAGATAGTCTGCGTCTGCCAGAGGTGATAAATACTGGTAGTCGATCGCGATCAGATGCTCATTAAATACCCGATCAAAAAGGTCAAGAGGTTGCTCATCATCGCCATGCCCATCGATATTGAGGTCGCTAAAAAAGCTACACACCACATCGATCGCTAGATCATACATATCAGCAATTTTCTTGATCACCGCAAGGTGATGCAGTGCGGTTTCGTTCAGCGTATTGTGGCAGCAAGACCGCAAGATTAAGTCCAGATCGCTCAGCTCGATACCAGTCGCTTGGGCCAGGCGCAACAACCGATTGGCCCGACTAAACCAGGTCGCAGGAATGGACTCTCCCGGCCCTTGCCAGATCAACTTTTCTGACTCAGCCGTCAGGTCTAACGCGACAAATCCCCCTAATCCTGCATGGATAAAGGATGGCGGTGAGAGGTGGGTGCGGTTTTCCTGTTCTTGATGACTGAGCTGGTGAAACAGCAGTTCTCGAAGTTCTGTACCGGTGATGCCCGTCGTTTTCAAAAAGGTGGAGACATCACTTAAGTCTGCGATCGCCTGATGATGATAAAACGCCTGTAATTCAGCCTCCGAGGGTTCGCGATCGGTGAAAATCACGTCAACCATTTCCGGGGATAACCCTAACGCTAGCCTCGCTAACGTTGTAGCATCAGCTTGCTGAGTAAATAGCTGATATAGCGCTTCAGCTTCGACGCCAAAGCGATTTAGATATAGCTGAATTCTCTCATCATGCAAGTTGAAAGGCAGGTTTAAGGGATATTTTGCCTCATTCTTGAGAGTTTCATAGGGCGCACCCAGGATTTTGTTTTCCAGTAGCTCATTGACGAGATCAAGATAGGGTATTTCAGAAAAAGTATGTTCTGCATCAAGCAAAATTTCCTTTAAGTCTGCTCGTCTGATGTTGAGATCTGACGTGTCAACATGATCATCAATCAGCTGCAATAAATCAGCAAGGTAAGCCGCTGGCGAATAAACAGAGCGGGCCGCCTCGCCTGCTTTAAAGTTAACGCTAAAAAGAGCATCGTAGCTGGGCAGGTTACGATTCATGGGGCATCCTCTTAAATAAAAATCAATCGTTGAAACGTCAATTTGTCTCAACGGATGTGATCAGGAGAGCTGAGATCGGGTGAATATTGACGGGGTTGTGAGCATTCCCAGAAGCTGATACTTGGCAAGTGTCAAGCTCTCGGGGAATAAGGTCTTAACCCCCTTTTTGAAGCAAATTCACCAAGGATTCAGAGAAAACTCGGCAATAATTGCGGGGATACTCTTTTCCAAATCAGAAAAAGCTAATCAACACATCATGAACACTCAAAATGAGAAAGCTGCTAATAGCAAAATTGATCTACATCGGTCGCGATACAGTTATTGGGAAACACAAAAAGATTCACTTGAAGTCACCCAGCGATCGCGATCGCTGGTCAAAACTTTAGGCTTAGTCGCGTCTTAGACGGTTCTCTTAGGACCATGCTAGACGCTTGATTAGACAAGATAAATTGGTAGAAGAATGATGGGTAAGTAGGTCGATAGTTTTCTTTGCATAGGGGCTCATGGGTAGTCTTTTTGACTGTCCAACTTTCCTAACTCTGCTCGATTAGCTATACAACCCTACGCGATTGAATTTCGGAATTTTTCTGATTCTTCCATGAAAAAGTTACTGTCACTGTGAGATTTTCACATTCTAGCAACCTCATTTGGATGTCTTTTCAGAATCTAAGTCGCCGTTGCTTGGATGAGTGTGATCTGCTTCCCATTTGTTTGTGACCTCATCCCAAATGGTCACAAATCTGAGCAGAATAAGCAAGGCTATATCCCTTCTATATCAGGCAGTTTAGACCTTGATTTAGGGAGCACGTCACTTTCTTGAGAGCAAAGGACCAACCCGAAATGTTGGGTAATGCACAAAAGAAGCAGGGGGAGGTATTTATCGTGGCGGTAGGTTCTAACAGTTCAGACCGCATTTTTCATTGGTGCCTGAGCGCCTGTTTGAGAGCGAGGCTTATGAAACGGTGATTCCGAGTAAACGACATCGCGCGGTTGGCAAAGACAGTGGCCAGACCAACCGGATTAAGCGGTTCAATTGCACCCTGCGCCAACGCGTTTCGAGACTCGTGCGGAAGACGTTAGCGTTTTCTAAGAAACCAGAAAATCATATTGGCGCAATCTGGCATTTCATCCGCTACTACAACGCATCCTTAAAGCTTTAGGACTACCAATTTCTCTCATTCTATCCAGAGGCCGTTTTGCGGTCAGGCTGTAGGCAATTTCAAGCAGCGATGTTCCTGCGAAACAGCTCCGCCTAGCTAACAGTTTAAGGCCAAATAGTACTCAACATGCTGCTCACAAATCAACTATTTTTGCCCTTGATAGCAGATTGGTAGCCGCTTCTTCTTGCATTGGTGAAGCAAAGAGATGGCCTTGGGCAAAGTGACTGCCCAGGGCTGCCAGATGGTCACGCTCGGTAGCTGTCTCAACGCCTTCCGCCATGGTATTAACTTTCAAGCTATTTGCAAGGGCGATAATAGCTCGAACGATCGCGGCATTTTGCGGTTGTTGATGAAGATCGCGTACAAAGCAGCGATCAATTTTCAAGATGTTGATGGGGTAACGGTGTAAATAGCTGAGGGAGGAATAGCCGGTGCCAAAGTCATCAATGGAAATGTGAATATCGCGATCGCGAATCTGCTCTAGGGTTTGGGTGACGGACTCTGCCCCCTTCATCAAGCCATGCTCAGTCACTTCAAAGGTCAAGTATTTACCCGCTACCCCATAGCGCGTGATCAATTCATCGATTCGTCCGAAAAAGCTGAGCTTGGAAAAGTGGCGGGCGGAAAAGTTGATGCTGACCCGCAACGGGCCTTGAATCAAACCCCTGGTTTGCCAGTCAGTGATGGTTTGGCAGGCTTTTTTCAATACCCAGAAGTCAATCAATTCAACGCTTTCTGACTCCTCGGCTAAGGGCATAAAGGTGCCGGGGTATAGCAACCCCCTGACCGGATGCTGCCACCGCACCAGAGCTTCAAAGCCATATAGCTGATCAGTTTTGAGGTCCACAATGGGCTGAAAATTCAGAATAAATTCGTTGTTTTTCAACGCCCGGCGAAGTTCGGCCTCCAAACTGAAATGATCGAGGGCCAATTGATAGAGATTTTTGTTGAAGACGAAGTAACAGCCCTTACCGGCCCCCTTAGCTTTATACATAGCGGAATCGGCATCCCGCAGAATGTGTTCTGGAGACTCATAATTGGTCTCGCCAATGACGATGCCAATGCTGACGCTGGTGGAAAATTCGTGCCGATCAAGGGCTCTTGGCTCAATCAAATCGAAATCTGGTTTTCCATTCTCATGCGGAAGTTGCTGCGACGCGCCAGTTTCACCAGTCAAGCTCATCTCAAGGCCAAGATTCTCGACTTCATCGCCTACTTCAATCGCACCATAGCCAAGCCCTTCAAATGGAACTATTCGGGTAAGCCCTTAACCTCATAAGGGCTATGCTTATTTATGCCGTCGAGTACTAGTCTTCATGGGGGCAGCCCAGCAGGTCAGCAACCGCTCGGAAGAACGCAGCAAAATCATTCGCCTCATGGGCTTCCCGGCCTGCCAGTGCCCTCTCCTTAATTGACTCCTGTCAACCTGCGGAATGTCGGTTGATCTGCTCGCCTGCCCCGGCAGGTCGTGAACCCGATCGGTCCCGCTAATGGGGATACCGCCAACAAGCGAGCAGGTATTTAACACTTCTTAATAAAAATTCGTTAAGATGCAACCACGTTGTATCAATAAGATTTTCTAATTATGTTGAATCGTCTGGAACAGCTACGTTCACTCGCTCAGCGCCTTGCCCTAGCTTGCTTGGTTGGCGTGATTACTTTGTTAGTGGGGACGGCTAGCCCGGCTGCCGCTGACTCAATGGCAGATACGCCGAAATATGTGGCCGCTGATGGTCGCGACCTGACGGCAGTGGCAGAATGCCTGCCCAAACAGCTGAGTGAGCCCAATTTGGCTAGGGCTTTACAAGAGTCGAAAAATGACTTTCTGGAGAAAGTATTTGATCTGAAGTCTGATTATGACGACTACAAGCTCGATGCAACGGAAGTGGCCTATTTAGCTTGCATGGAATCAAAGGGTGTCACCCCGCAGATTAAACGATAAAACTGAGCATCGCTAAATTGCCAAGCCGAGCTGCTGCTTCCATGGGGGAAGTCTTGCTGCTCGGCTTTTGAGTGCAAGGAATAATTACGTAGAGGCTGAGGGCGATCGCTCCCTCCTCTCAAAATTCCCCAGTTTCCAGATTGTCTGAACTTGCCTGGTTGCGGCGTTGCTGTTGGGGCGCGATCGCATTAATTGAGCAACCCAAATCTCAGGTTCGGTTAAATCTCGTCAGCAGTCTCTTCATCTGCGGAGGGCAGGGGAATCGGTGCAAAAGCCGTCACGTCAGCCTGGTTTAGCTGATGGGCCAGATCAGCGGACGCTAACTTCTCAAGTAAGGGGAGAATATCGCTAAAGCTACTAAATCCAAGCTGCTCCAGGTCTTCAAGGGTAATCGTTTCATCGGAGAGGGTGCCGCGCTGTTCTAACAAAGCCCGCACTTTCTGAGTTTGAAAATTCAAAGCGGCCTGCTGTTCGAGAGAAGGTTTAGCAGCTCTTAATCCCTGCTCCAACACGGCTGAGGTGATGGTATCAACCCCTAAATCGGCGGCAGTCGAGAGCACGATGTGACCCAGGCGATTAAACAGGCGGGGCTTGCCCAGAGACACTTCGCAGAATCGACGGGCGGCATCTTCCTCAAACGGTAAAACACATCGCGGGTCATCCGGATCCGTACAGTCATTATCGATACGGGCACTACTGAGATAGTTGATCAGCATTTTGTAAGTGGTGGACTGATCAAGCTCGTGCAGGGGCAATTGGAGATCAAACAAGCCTCGTTCTGTGGTCAGCAAATCGCCCATCATCCCCATGGGGTGACTGGTCAGCATGAACCAGGCCCGGCCTTTGAGCATACCTTGCGCATCGTGCATGAGCTGGCGCACCACCGCTGGATTGCGCTTATCCAAATCATCAATGGCGACGAGTACCCCACGGGAATATTGTTTTTGCGCACGTTCCAGCAGGGTGTCGAGGCTAACGGTGGGATATTGCGGCGCGGTGATGGGCAAGTCTTTTTCGCCAATTTTGCCGCCGATGCCCAGGCTGCCGCTGATTTCCGAGCTGCGCTCTTTTAGCGGCTTAGGAGTAGGAATGCCCATCTGATAAAGCTGCCGCTGCGCCCATGCGTCATGGGCCATCTCGCGAGCCACCGCAATCAGGGCCGTTGTCGCCAGATCGAGATTGGCGGGCAGCGAAATGTAGGTAGTCAACATCTCCGGTAGCTTGCGACGCAACACTGATAGCACCTCTAGCATGAAGGCGCTTTTGCCGATGCCAATGTGCCCAGAGACTAAAATTCGGCGACGCTCGCGACTTTGAAACAGATTGAAAACTTGGCGGAGTTCGCGTTCACGCCCGGTGAAAATGCGGCGGAGGGTGTCGGTTTGCAGGTCGATCGGGCTGGCAGTGAAAGGAATTTCCCGCAGCCCCAACCGTTGAATATTGTCGGTTGACTGATCAAAAATGTCGTCGGCAGTGGTCATACGGTGACCTCCTCTAGGGATTGCTTGGCCTGTTGGGCGATTTGATACAGGCCTTCGATCTCATCGGCCTGATCGCTGTGATCCAATTCCCGATAACGGTCGCGGGCCTGAGCCAGCTCGGCCATCCCTTTATCAAAGTGGCCTTGGGAGACGAGCACACTGCCTAAGCCATAGCGACTTTGGCCGATACCCAGGGTATCGGCTAAGGACTCATACAGCCGCAGGGCATCCCGATAGTAGAGGCGGGCATTGCCCAAATCCGCCATCACTTCGTGAGCCCGTGCCGTTTGGTACAGGGCATCGGCATGGGCTTTGCGGTTGTAGTGGTGATCGTTGACGTCTCCTAGTAGCCGCACGCTGTTCAGCAGTAGTTGCAGTCCTTCTTGCCATTGGCCATTTTTGACCAAGAGACTGCCCAACAATAATTGGGTGGTGGGCAGCGCCTGCCAGATTTTGGCGCGATCGTAATGATCTAAGTTAATCGAGTTGAGAGCAGTTTCGTAAGCTTGTCTCGCCTTGTGTAAGTCGTCAGCGGTTTTGGTGCGTTCCCCGCGACGATGAAGGGCATTCCCGAGTCGATATTGGGAATCAATGTAGTCGGGACTGCCCGGCACGGCTACTTCTTGCGCCTCTTGTAACAGGGTAATGGCAGTCTCTAAATCAGTTAGGTTATCAGTCAGTTCTGCCCGCTTCATAAGAGCTTCTGCCAAATTACCTCGATGCATTGCCCAATCTTCAGGCAGTGCTTCACAAGTAGCGACTTGATTTGCTAACTCATAAGCTTGAATTGCTTGTGCTAAATTGGTGATTTCATCGCCACGTATACGATCTCGAAAAGAATTACCAAGATTGTTTTGGGTCGCTGCCCAACTATTAGGAAAGGCTTCGTGAGTTCTTACTTGGAGAGCAGCCTTAAACGCTGCGATCGCTAATTCTAAATTCTCTGATTTCTCACCTTGGATGCGATAGTAATAAGCCGCACCAAGATTAATTTGGGTATCCGCCCACTGTTCCGGGAAGGCTTCACGGGTTCTAACTTGCAGCGCTAGTTCACAGGCCGTGATCGCCTGTTCTAAGTTGTCGGCCCGATCGCCCCGAATGCGATCGCTATAGGCCCCGGCCAGGTTGTTTTGGGTTCCAGCCCAATTTTCCGGAAAGGCGTTGCGGGTATAGATTTGCAAAGCTAATTCATAAGCGGCAATCGCCTGTTCTAAGTTGTCGGCCCGATCGCCCCGAATGCGATCGCTGTAGGCCGATCCCAGGTTGTTTTGGGTAGCTGCCCAATCTTCTGGAAGGGCGTTGCGGGTTCTGACCTGCAATGCTAATTCATAAGCGGCAATCGCCTGTTCTAAGTTGTCGGCCCGATCGCCCCGAATGCGATTGCTATAGGCCGATCCCAGGTTGTTTTGAATTGCCGCCCACTGCTGCGATGAGAGTTTACGAGTAAACACCTTCAACGCCAATTGATAGGCGGCAATACTCAATTCGAGATTGAGAGCACGATCTCCTAACGGAAAATTCAGTAGCGAACTGCCAAACACTCCAAGGAGTGACGCGATATTTTCTTTATCGCCAAACTTGCCATCCGTCAGCAGCTTTGGTGGCAGCACGGGTAAGGCGGCAAGCAGCGCTTCATCTAGCTTTTTTACATTCGCCTTGAGGAACTGATGAAGCCTTTTTTCGTCTCCCTTCGCTTCGACATAGCATGTCCCAAACGCGTGCATAAACTTAGTCGCGTTGCGGGTGGGAATGGAGCGGGGCTGACCAAATCCTTTTGCCATCGCTAGTTGGCTCACTCATTGCGCCTTGCCGACACTCCAATATTAATGCAGCGCCCGAAGAGTGGCAGCATTCGCCATAGCCCAGTTGTCATCAGTACTCTCCAGTTCTAGCCGGGATGTCATACTAAGGGATGTTTGCCACCTACGTTGCCCCTTGCCCATGACGGCTTCCACCGACTTCCTCGCCAAGCTCAACCCCTCCCAGCGTGCTGCAGTCGAGCACTTCTGCGGTCCCCTACTCGTGGTCGCCGGAGCCGGGTCGGGTAAAACCCGCGCCCTCACCTTCCGCATTGCCAACCTGGTGCTCAACCATCGCGTAGACCCGGAAAGTATCCTGGCGGTGACCTTTACCAACAAAGCCGCCAAAGAGATGAAAGAGCGGATTGAGGTGCTGTTTGCCGAGCAGGAAGCCCAGGCCAAACACGGCAAATCGCTGTCGGCACTGCCGGAATATGAGCAGACCAAGCTGCGATCGCACGTCTATAAAACCGTCACCAAGCACCTGTGGATTGGCACCTTTCACGCCCTGTGCTCGCGCATTTTGCGATTCGACATTGAGAAGTACCAGCACCCCGACGGCTACACCTGGAAAAAGACCTTCTCGATTTTTGACGAATCCGATGCCCAGAGCTTGGTCAAAAATATCGTCACCAAGCAGTTGAACCTGGACGACAAAAAGTTCAACCCGCGTTCCGTTCGCTATGCGATCAGCAACGCCAAAAACCAAAACTTCACCCCCGCCGAACTCGAAAAAGAGCAGCCCAACTACCGGGGGCGCATGGTTGCGGACGTTTACCGCCATTATGAAAAAGCTCTAGCGGCCAACAACAGCCTCGACTTTGACGACCTGATTATGATTCCGGTCAAGCTGTTTCAGCAAAATGAGTCGGTGCTGGGCTATTGGCACAACCGCTTTCGCCATATTTTGGTGGACGAGTACCAAGACACCAACCGCACCCAGTACGACCTGATTCGCCTGCTCACTACCAACGGCGAAGATATTCAGCAGTTCAACGACTGGCGCAACCGCTCGACCTTTGTGGTGGGGGATGCGGATCAGAGCATCTACTCTTTCCGCGCGGCAGACTTCACCATTTTGATGAACTTTCAGAATGACTTTGGCGACGGGTTGGCCGACGACGACACCCGCAGCATGGTGAAGCTAGAGGAAAACTACCGCTCGACCTCCAACATTTTGCATGTCGCCAACCACATTATTGAGAACAATACCGAACGCATCGACAAGATTTTGCGAGCGACTCGGGGCGAAGGGGAAACCATCTTTTGCTACAAGGCCGATGACGAAATCCACGAGGCGGACTTTGTGGTCGGGCAATTGCGCAATCTGGAGTTCCAACATCCGGAACTGAAGTGGGGCGATTTCGCCATTCTCTACCGCACGAATGCCCAATCCCGCTCCTTTGAAGAGATCCTGACCCGCTACAGCATTCCTTACCAAGTGGTGGGGGGGCTGCGATTCTACGATCGCCGCGAAATTAAAGATGTGCTGGCCTACGTGAGGGCGATCGCCAACCCCGACGACACTGTCAGCCTCAAGCGGGTGATCAACGTGCCCCGGCGCGGCGTCGGCAAAGGCACGTTGGACAAACTCGACCAGGCTACCCAAACGCTCGGCTGTCCGCTTTGGGAAATTTTGAGGGATGAGGGGTCGGTGAAAACCTTAGCAGGGCGATCGGCCAAGGGCGTGCTGGAGTTTGCCCGCATCATCAAGAAATGTCGCGATCGCCTCGACGATGCCAAAGGGTCGGAAATCATCCAAGAGTTGCTCGAAGACTCCGGCTACATTGATGCCCTCAAAGCTGAAGGCACTGAGGAAGCGGACGAACGCATCGGCAACGTGCAGGAGCTTTACAACGCCGTTTTGCAGTTTGAAGAAGAGAACGAAGACAGTTCTCTCCTCGCCTTCCTCGCCAACGCCTCCCTCGCCTCCGACCTGGACAATATGGAAGAAGGCAACAACCGCGTTTCCCTGATGACGCTGCATTCCTCCAAGGGGTTGGAGTTTCCTGTGGTGTTCCTGGTCGGGCTAGAGCAAGGGCTGTTCCCCAACTTCCGCTCTCTGGAAGACCCCGCCGCCACCGAAGAAGAGCGCCGCCTCTGCTATGTCGGCATCACCCGGGCCAAAGAGCGCCTGTTCATTTCCTACGCGCGGGAGCGTCGCCTCTACGGTCATCGCGAACCCGCCAGCCCGTCCCTCTTTCTCGGCGAACTGCCGGTGGACTACGTCACCACCAACTCGGGCCTGGGGATGCCCCAACGCATGACCACCCCCATCCGCGATGCGCGATCGGAGCGGGAGGGAGCCGCCAAACCCGGCAGCGGTGCCCACGAGTTTGACTGGAATGCGGGCGATATCGTTGTCCATCCCTCCTACGGTGCGGGGGAGGTGACGCATATCTTCGGCGCAGGCAACAAGATCTGCCTCGCGGTGAAGTTTCCCAATCAGGGCCGCAAGATCATCGACCCGAAGCTGACGAAGTTGCAGCGGGCCGAGTAAGAGTAAGCGATCGCCCCTTTGAATTAGGAGATCAAAATGTTCTTACACGTCACATCGGTTGAGTATTTAGAGAACTATCAGTTACGCCTCAAATTCAATAATGAAGAAGTTCGCACCGTTGATCTTTCCCAAGAACTCTACGGTGAGATTTTTGAACCTTTGCGAGATCTCGACTTTTTCAAGCAAGTATCGGTCAATCCTGAAACTAACACCATCGAGTGGCCCAACGGTGCCGACTTCGCGCCTGAATATTTATTTGATTTAACGCCTGCACTTCAACAAACTACCTAAAATAGTAGGACAGGCCATCTTTGGGTGTTTTTCTCAAGATAATTGATAGTCAAAAAAGTACAAGGCATGCCCAAGATCATAGTCGCAGAGAATCAGGTGATCGTAGATGGTCGAGTTCTAGACGAGAAAGTAGAACAAAGGGATGTAGATCAAAGTCTTTTGGGTCAACAAAAATCTAAGACTTCGACGCAGTTCACAATAAAGAAAAAAGAGTTTCTGAAAGATCTCCTTGATTGTGCTGTGTTCGAAGTTGCAAAAATCTCTGATAGAGTTCTTTTGTTACCTGCAGGTGAGAAAGGTGAAGCTTTGTCTGAACTCGTTCCTGAACTTAAGAATGTAGATTTTTCCTTTCAGCTAGATAATATGATCGCTTTGTACAAAAAAGTGCCCGTACCAATTGTGTACTCGAACTCAGCCCTGGAGAGCGGGATTTTCTATAGGGAAGCGCATGAATATTTAAAGGAGCAAGCCAAGGAACTCTGCATGATTTCTTTGGCAATCACATTTGACTATGCCGACTGGAAAAATCCGTATTACAGCCCAATTGAGTTTCAGAAAGAATTTCTGGCAACTTATACAAGCGTTGATAGTGATTCTTTTATCGCCCCATATACTGATGATTATTATCTGACTGAGGATCCATTTGAAGATGTCAAACTTTCCATAAATTCTGACTTCAATCTATTCAGTCTTAAGGAGATAACCTCACTGGTGCAGAAAAGTTTTGGGAGCAAAGTATCGGTAGTCTCATCGTGAGAAAGTCGTCACTTTCGAGAAC
>NZ_JACSWC010000233.1 GCF_016888165.1 Halomicronema sp. CCY15110
TAGAAACACGACGACAAAAGAAGCATTTCAGACCAATCTCAAGGGACTGAGGGCATCTTTGCTACGCAAAGTAACCCCTTTAAAACATCCTCTAAGAATAAGCTTCGCCAACCCCTGACTCATCTTTTCTCTGGACAATTTTCAACTCTCTTGGAGACTTTAAACCATGCCATCCCGTATGCCTACCAAAAATGCTTCCCTACGGAAATTACTTCGTAAAGAGCAGCTAAACTCTCGACGAAGGGGAAATCATGCCAACAACAATCAGAATAACAATAACCAGAGTCGGCAAAAATCAGTTGGTACTGTCAGCCCTCGGGGAGTCAAAGCACTGACATCTTCCCTCAAGCTTTCAACGGAGGACGTCGTCAGTCCTATCATGACAATTGATTCTCAGCAAAATTCCTACAAAGGATTTTACTTTCATAAGAAAACAGGCCCCGTCTTGGCAATTGAAAATCTCAGTGATAGCAGCTACCAGACATTGAGTGAGTTAGTGAGTGACACTAACATTCTGGCCCAGGAACTCAACGCTAGCAATGACGGGGGACAGGCTCCTCCCCCGCCGACTGAAATTTATTTAGCTCCTGACGAGAGACTGAGCGAACAGGCTCGCCAAACTCTCCTTCAAAACACCCTCACAACGCTCAATCTCGGTCAAGTTTCACAGGGAAAGGAGTATACCCGAGAACTGTTTAATGGCTATGTCAAATTCAAGCTAGTTGACACCCCTGAATTTATTGAGCCTCAACATCAGGTTATGCGTCCACTAGAATTGGTACGAGAAATGGGAGAGCGGGACCAGTACAGACCTGGCCACCAGCTCTACAACAGCGTTATTAAAACCTTAGGAAACTACATAGATACAGTCAACTTAAAGCAAGATGAATTGGTCAAGAAATCCAAATCTAAACCGCTTTCTCCTGATGATTTCAAGAAAGCGAATGATGAGGTTCAGGCTAAGTTAAAAAATCTAAATGATGCCTTGAATCAATATTTAAATGAGGGAGTATCGCTTAAGATCCCCAAAACATTACTAAATAAAAAGTATAGGGCTATCAAAAAACTCCAGAAGCAGCTAGTGGCGGCAAACAAGGATGATATCAACGAAGTTCTTGAAGTGACTCGCCAAAATTATTGGCTAAGGACATTTAATCCTCTTAATGCCAACACAGCTGCCCAAGGTGTACGTTTAGGAAAAGGTGCTCAAGGTGAAGTCTTTTCCAAAATTTTTGATGTCAGCGATCGACCTGACCTACCAGATAGCTTTGAAGCTGCCACCAAATTTAGTGCTGCATATGCTAACGACGAAGCTTTCAGCGCTGGTATTCCACGCGACAATCCTGGAGAAGCAAAGCGGGCTGTGGCCACCTATGAAATGAGTCGGTTGCTAGGTTTAGATGTGATTCCACCAACCGTCTTTGTCTTAGGAACTAATCCGCGTACGAAACGGCAGGAACTAGGGTATGCAATACAAAAAGTATCCGGCACGGATGCTCAGATCGACGAGCGGACTCATACCTATACCAAAGAGGAAATCACTCAATCAGGCTACTTGAACGATCCAAAGATAGATATTCAAGGTAATGAGAAACGGGTTTGGAATGAAGATGGAATTTTGAAAGAAGCCTATAGATTTATTACCAGACCTGTGCAAGTTCCCTCAATGGACACCAATGCCCAGTTTCAAAAAGACTTGGCAAATCTTCAAATTCTGGACAATGTGATTGGTCACGCAGATCGTCATTTGGGTAATGTTAGGATCGAATTAGCCGAAAATAATACCATCCGAGTCAAAGGGATTGATAATGACGACACTTTTGGTAGTCGTTGGGCTCCCAAAAATCCTCATGCTGATTTACGAGATAAACAGGGATCTAAAACTCCTGGAATGCCACCCACCATAGATGTTCATGCTGCAGTCAGTATTCTTAAAGTGACACCTAATGACTTGGAACCATTAAGAACTAAACTCACTGATGCTGAATACCAAGCGACTAAAACCCGCCTGGAAAATGTCCAGAAGACAATCAGACAACGCATCACGGACAAGCAACTGGCAATTATGCCAGGTCAAACCTTGTCGGAGGCCGATAAAGCCTTTTTGGCAACAGCAGCCGAGCTGCCAAATGCTAGTTCCTTAAGTCAATTGCCGCAGTGGGGAAGCGTTAGCGTTTATCAAGCTTATATGCCAGTCCCCGTTACATCAAACAAGCCGCCAATCACTAATAGCTATATAGGGGAAATAATTGCCTTAGCCCAATCACCAGACCCATCACTAGCCCCATCACAATCACGCGGCTTTGCTTCTTGGCCTAACAATGCCTGATGGTTAGGTGGTATTGCAATTTAACTCCGCTCAGTCTTCGTCCGATTTAACTCAACAGGGTCTGCAGGTTGAGCGGTGTTAAAGCTCGGGCGGCAGGGAGTTTATTTGCGGACAAATTCCTAAAGAGCGATCGCAATACCGAATTGGAAGCTGATGAGCTTACCAAAGCCTTTGAGTCGGGTCTTGCAGTTTCTCCAGTAAGGCGACATTCTGCTTCCACGGTAAATTGGCCATGCCTCTGCAAATGCCCTCGTGTATTTCAGGTTGGATCGGACTAAGTGTCAGAACTGATTACTTGGGGGTGTCACAATCCGCCGAGCCGTCGATAAGCTAAAGCGTCGTTGCGCTACCGCCGTCATGCACTGCCCTCATGTCAGTCCGAAGACACTCGCGTTCGTCTTAACCAGACCCCTAGTCTCGGCTATCCACTCTATTACTGTCGCAGTTGCCAGCGGAGCTTTAACGAACGGACGGGTATGCCGTTCAATCACCTTGAGGTGCCCACTGATAGTGTCTTCCAGGGGCGCTATTGCCGGTTGTGCTTTAAGCTCCGCGATCGCGATGTGGCCGAACTCTTTTGGCTATGCGGTTTTAACTTTAGCCATGAAACGGTACGGGAATGGAGTGAGCGCTTGACCCCGACATTTGCTGAACACATTCACGCCAAACGACAGCAGACATTCGGTCGCATCTGGTACGCAGTACTAGGCAAGTCAGTTCAGCATCAGGTCTCAAAGTCAGTCCATCATCCGGTTGAGCAAAGTCATCGGCAACTCAAGCCGCGATATTATCTGACGCTGGGCTTTAGCCAGGCCGAGATAGCGGGCTATTTTTGTGAGGCCGTTAAGGCACTGAATCAATTTTTGCGTGTGCGTGAGTCGATGGGAGAAGTGGTGTCTCTACCGGAATATCGGAGCCAGATCAAAGCCCGAATGAGCGAACTCAGAGACATGATGAAGGCTGCGCAAGAATGAGGATGGAGTGGATCGGCATGTCAGCGATCGCTGCTTTCGTAGACAGAGTATTCAATTCTGACACTTAGAGCATAGGCACTTCCATAGTTATGCCGCCACCCCTATCGAGAATCTGATGGGGATGGTTTTGTCTTGGCCTGAAAACCTTGCTGAAAAGGGCTTTTTCGGCAAGGTACCTTCAACCCTGGCCAGTCACGGTGAGCGTTAGAGGCCATTGGGCGTGCGATCGCCAACCATCATTTTCGGCAATGTCGGAAGCGGCGGCGGGGTGGTCATCGGTGAGGAAGCATTCCCGTCTATGGTTTAGTGCAGGTGAGTTTTCTTCATCTAAATTTCATTGTCACCCTAAGCTAAGGTTAAGGGCACCTATAAATGTATCTATAAATTCTAGGTAGGAGCTACGTTTTCATGTAGGTCAGCAGTCTACCAACACATGTCTGTGTAATGAGACTGTCAATGTATTCCGCTTTTTGAAAGTAAACTCACAAATTATGTATATTTCATGAACAAAATAAACTCCTTTCAGATCAATGCTCCTGACGTTGTTAGTGAGACTATTGACGGCGAGACAGTCATCATAAATTTATATAAAGGCCTTTATTACAATCTCAATCCAAGTGGCTCATTTATCTGGACATTGATTGAAGCGAGTGTTTCAAAAGACGAGATTCTTCAATTCTTAAAGCAAAATTATTCTCATCTTAGTGATGAAGATCAAGCTGGCGTGACTCAACTGTTTGATCGCCTACTCGCCGAAGAACTGATTGTAGAAAATGAATCGTCTGCTCCAGCAACGACTCCTGCGTTGTCTGCTCCAGCTAGCTTCGAAGCGCCTGTGCTGTTCAAATATGCCGATATGCAAGACTTGTTGGCGCTGGACCCCATTCATGATGTTGATGAAACGGGATGGCCCAATCAACCGGCTGAGGTTTTGGGAGCCGGGAATTTCTAGAACGACCGACGCCCGGTACGACGACTGACGTTTCTGGAGACAACTGATGGTGATGACTGCTGTGGCTGAACCTTTCCCCGAGGTTCAGCGAAATGTTGCTGAAGCTTTCGAATACCACGCGGCTCTAGATGTTGCCTTCGAGCAAGCAGCCCAAGCCGCTGGTGGCGTGGAATGTCGAGATTTTGTGGTCGCGGGCTTTGGCATTCGCTTGCGCTTTGCGGGGGTAGCCCTGATCGCTAAGCTGACTCCAGCTCTGGAGCATCTAGCGGTGGCGACTCCGCAAACGCCAGATCTCACGATTAATCTCTGGGATGGGGCTTCCACTGGGGTGATGACGCCTCCTCCCCCCTGGCGCGATGATGCTTATGCCTACGGCTCTCATGGTGAGATACGCGGATACGACAGCGATCGCATCCGCATCGTTTTCAACATGTATTTTGATGCCCTGAGTCTGCTGAACGTGGCAGATAACCGGGCCGTGTTCTGGGTGCGAGACAGTGACAACATTCCCTTTTGGGAAACCGCCGCGCCGTTGCGAATCTTGTTGCACTGGTGGTTGGGCAGTCGGGGGTTGCACTTTATCCACGGTGCCGCGATCGGCATTCCTACGGCGGGAGCACTTCTGGTCGGCAAAGGCGGTTCAGGAAAATCAACCACGGCTCTTACCTGTCTTGACTCAGACCTGAGCTACGTCAGTGATGACTATTGTTTGCTGTCGGAACCCCCTAATCCCCAAGCCTACAGCCTCTATAGCTCCGCTAAGCTCAAGCCTGACAATACGCGCCTGCCACACCTACTGCCGCTCGTTCACAACCAGAATCGTCAGCCGGATGAGAAACCCTTCATTCTGTTGCAGCAGCATTTTCCGGAAAAGTTGGTGCCTAGTTTGCCCATGAAGATGATTCTGGTACCTCAGATCACTGGACACGTGGATACCCAAATTTATCCCGTAAAAGGAGCGGCGGCGCTCTTGGCTCTCGCTCCCAGCACCATCTTTCAATTACCAGGGGGGACTGCGGCCAAGTTTAAAGAGATGGCGGCACTGGTCAAGGAAATTCCGTGTTACACCCTGGCACTAGGCACGGATCTGACCCAGATTCCCCGGGTGATTCAGACCGCGCTTGAAGAGGTGGCAGCATGAAGCCAGAAGTCAGCGTCATTATTCCGGTCTATAACGGGGCCAAGTTTTTGCGCGAGGCGATCGCGAATGTCGAGGCCCAAACCCATCCCAACCTGGAAATCATCGTGGTGGATGATGGTTCCACCGACGACACGGCAGCAGTGGCAAGGAGTTTGGGCAATCGCCTCCGCTACCTTCATCAAGTCAATCAAGGCCCAGCAGCGGCTCGTAACCGCGGTTTGCAAGCGGCTCAGGGTGAATTCATCGCCTTCTTGGACGTCGATGACCAATGGCCTGCCGACAAACTCAAGCATCAGCTTGCCGCCTTTACCACTAAGCCTCAACTAGAGATTGTGAATGGCTATGTGCAGATGTTGCAGGCAGTGCCGACAGCCTCGGGTGAAGTTGAGTTTCAGCCCCGTCATGTCCCCGTAGTCAGTTTTAACTTGGGCAGTGCAGTCTTTCGGCGATCCGTGTTTGACAAAGTGGGTTTGCTAGATGCCAGCCAGATCCACAGCGAAGATGTGGACTGGTTTATGCACGCCCGCGAACTCGGAGTGGCGATGGTGGTGCTGGAGGAAGTGACCCTGCTATATCGCAAACACGACAGTAACCTGACCCGCGATCGCCAGGAAAATCTCAAGGGGTTTATGCAGGCCGTCCGCAAATCGATTCAACGGCGGCAGCAAGCTGGCAAAAGCGTTGAGGATTTACCGCAGTTGCAATACCTCCAACCGAATGGCGAAATTACTCTCAAGAACCCAGAGGTCGTCACCCCGCTGGAAACTGTAACCCACCGCCAGCCTCCGATTAGCTCATCATGACTTGCCCAACCATTAGTGTCATTATTCCTGTCCATAACCGGGAACAGTACGTGGCCGAAGCCATTCACAGCGTTCTGGCCCAGACTCATCCTGCCACTGAAATTTGGGCGATCGACGATGGCTCGACGGACAACAGCGCTGCTGCGATTCAGGCCTTTGGCAATGCGGTCCGTTATTATCGGCAGCCCAATGGAGGGGCGGCGGCAGCACGAAACCAAGGCGTGGAGCTAGCGACAGGCGACTTTCTGGCGTTTTTAGATTCCGACGATCGCTGGTTGCCCCATAAGCTAGCCCTGCAACTTGCAGAATTTGAGAAAAATCCTGATCTGGCGATGGCATTTGGCCATGTGCGCCAGTTTTGCAGTCCCGAGTTACCCCCTGACCAGCACCCCCGCATCACCGCCGAAGTCATGGCCGGTTACCACGTGGGTACGTTACTGGTCAGACGTTCCGCCTTTCAGCAGGTGGGGTCGTTTGAAACCCAGTGGCGCGTCGGGGAATTCGTCAGTTGGCAGGCAAAAGCAACCGATCTGGGCCTGCCGCTGGTGATGCTACCGGACGTCGTCATGGAGCGCCGTCTACATGCCACCAATATGGGGCGGACGGAACGTTCTAGTGCCAATGACTATCTCCAGATCGTGCGAGCCGCGCTGGAACGTCGCCGCGCCCAGGCAGATGCCACGACCACGACTCAGGTAGAGGAATCATCATGATCAGTCACGCGACCGTGCCCACAACGCCCGCCGCTAACATGCACTGGCAACCGATTCCGGCCACCAGTTGGCAGCCAACGACGACGCACCAGCTCTTACTACGGGTAATCTGTGGCACGGACGAGGCGGCGATCGCGGCCTGGCAAACCTGGGTGCAGCAAATCGACATTGAACAGTTAGACGAAGGCTCTTACTGGCTCTTACCTCGGGTTTATCAACGCTGCCCAACCCTGGAAATCTCTGATCCTTCCCCCCGCGAAACCGCTACCTGGCAACGCCTCAAAGGCGTTTATCGCCACGTCTGGTCCCGTAATCAAATGATTTTGCGGTATCTCGGCGAAGCGGTGCAGGAATTGAAAGAGGCTGACATTGCGGCAGTTGTGGTCGGGGGGGCTGCACTGGTTGCAGCACCAGGAGCAGACATCGGCAGTCGTCGCGCCGACGATAGCGGCATTTGGGTGCCTGCTGAGACTCTTGGTGCTGCCCTGGTCATCCTCAAATCCCTCGGCTGGAGGCCCACCCTGTCGAAATCGCCGGACCAATTGCGCGCGCAACAAACCGCTGTGGGACTACGCCGCCAGCGCGACACCCTGACTTTGTACTGGCGGGTGTTACCGGAATGCCCGGTGTTGGGGGTAGCCGGGGAAGAGGCTGCCACGGGCACTACCTTGACTCTCGGTCATGAGTTCGCGATCGCCCTCAGCCCCACGGATCAGTGCTTCGCGTGTTGTATTCAGGCCACCCGCTGGCAACCGCGATCACCCGTGTATTGGCTGGCAGATGCGGCTCACCTGATTCAGCAACACCCGATTGATTGGGCACGCCTGATCTATCTAGGTCGCACTCATCAACTGACCTTGCCGCTGCTCAAAAGCCTGACCCATCTCTCGTCACTATTAGGGACGGCGGAGTTGGCACAGACTTGCCAGACTCTCCGGGGCATTCCCCTCACGGCTGCTGAGCGCGCCGAGTTTGCGGCGAAAGCCCAACCCTATCCTCTGTGGGGACAACTCTCGCCCCTTTGGTTTGAGTACCGTCGATTGACATCCCATCACTGGTTTCAGTACCCCGCTGGGTTTGCTCAATTTCTGGCTCATCGGTGGGGGCTTAACCACTCCTGGCAGGTGCCCCTCCATGCCAGCAAGCAAGGCGTTCAGCGTCTACTGAGAGCTGTAAATTCTCGTCGTAATTAAGTTTGAACACACCAACAAGTTCTGTTCTGACCTCTCACCCCCAGGTACCCATGCAATCCATTCAATGTTTGTTAGCCGAACTGCTCTTTGCCGAACCGACCCGCGCGATCGCTGCAGGGACTGAACTCACTACAACTGAGCGCTGGCACCAGATGCTGGAGTTGTCGTTTAAATGGCGGGTCACGCCCCAGCTTTGGCAACGGCTACAGTATTTAGAAATCGACCTGCCAGATACGGTTCGAGGTGAGTTCAGCCAGCTCTGCCGAGTAATTGCGGTTCAGTCCACCACGGCGGCTCACCGCAGTGTTCGGGTGATGAGCGCACTCCACGCTGCCGGCATAGAAGCCGTTGCCTTTAAAGGGATTGGGGTGATGGCGAGCTTATACGCCAAACCGAGCGATCGCATGGTGGGCGATGTCGATATCCTGATTGCCCCGGAATCTCTAGAAGCCGCGATCACGGCCCTCACCTACATCGGCTTTACCCCCGTCCTGCCGGGCGAACTCAACGATTACTTGGAGTACCTTCACCACCGCACCCGAGCCGATAACCTGTTCCTCATTTTGGAAGATGCCTCTGGGTTTGAAATTGACCTGCATTGGGGCCTCAAAGCCACCGCTGGTGTTGAGTTCTCCGTGGCTGATATCCTCAGCCGTGCCGTTACAGCCACCCTCCTCAATCAACCAATTCAGGTTGCGAGCCCGAGCGATGCCATGCTGCTCTCGGTGCACCACTCCATCCGCGACGACCTTGCTCCGGCCAGCGCAATTAAAGATCTCTGCGATTTACACACCTGGTGGATGAACCGCGATCGCTGGGAGCTGGGAAGCGTTATTCACCAGGCGGAGAAAACGGGATTGCTCGCCCCCCTAATTGCACTGTGGCAAACTCTTGCATCATATGATGCCACCCATCCAGTCCAGCGCGAGGTTCAGGATATTCATGCTCATTTAACCACCGAAATCCTGTCCACTGCCCAAAATCTACAAAGCCTCTTTATGCTGCAGTTACAGGGCGAAAATCTAAATCGTGATCTAGTTAATGGCCTCAATTGGAGCACCGTGCAGCGCTTTATCCGCCGTCGTCTTCAAAAAGGAGGCACCATCTCGTTTGACCAATCTCTCTGGGGGATCCGTCATAGCGGCGCGTTCAACTTCAAAAAGATACAGCGCCTGTTCAAAACACTTTTTCAGCTAGATCGCAAAAAACTAGACGCTTACAAAGCCCTTTCCAACCTACAGGATCGTTAATAATGCCAGCCTCTCATCATCCGAGGAAATATTCTTCACTTTTTGACATATAGAATAATCTATAAATTACTATTTTTAAAAGCTGAGCGCTTTCTTTTTCCTGAGGTTCCATGAGCGGTCATCGTATTCAAAACATATTGCCGTATTGGCTAGCCCTCAAAAGCTCAATTTTTCAATCATTTGTGACAACCGAAGTAGCAGCACTCTATTGTCAAGTCTACTCAATAGCCATCAAGATTTTTGTTGCGATGATGAACTATCCCGTCCTTTTTCAAAAAGCAAATTACCAAAATTCTTTCTCCTAAAATGTATGTAGAAGCATTTGCAATTCGAAGCAACTCAAAAATACATGGCTTCGACTTTAAGCCAAGACAACTGATGGAGAATATTTCCAAAGAAAGTTTTCCACGTGAACTTTTCGCTCACTTCATAAGAGAAATTGGAAGTTCATATACCTTAAAAGAGAAAACATCTTTAAGCAAATCCTGCGCCATATGCTAGCCATAAAACGTCAATACTGGCATGATACTCCAGAGAATCCCTTGAAAAAACAAGATCTATGTTGATTGCGAAAAGTTTCTAGATACGTACGAGAAATATCATATGATTTCTCATGAAATCGAGCACATAATATCTGAGATACCCCATCTTGAGATTTCTTATGGATAAGATTTAGAGGAAATTAGCTGTCATCAGAGAACACTTTCCAAAATATTTTCTTACTGACAAGTCCCTGATGCAGTTGCGCAAACTACTATGAATAAAATAGCTGCACCTAAGTCGTCTGATGACGTACAAAATGCTTGATGAAGTCACAACCTGCTTACGTCAAATTCGCTATCTTTATCATCTTGAATCTTATAAGGAAACTATAAATAAATTACTGGAAGAAGGAATCTCTGAATCATCTAGAAAATTCATCAAATTTTTAATAAGGGACACTTCACATACTATACGCTAATATTGCTGTTTTGGAAAATCTGACTGCTACTGATTTCCTGTTTATTCATTAGAGGTGACAATGCTAATGAAGTCGTTGTTGTCAAAAATAAAGCAGGTTTTAATTCAAAGTGTTGAACAATCAGCAATGCTGAATCATCAGCTTGTGAGGAGTTTAAAGGCCTATCGTTACCCACAGGCGACTCACGAAAACCTTCAACAGGAAGCGAAAAATTCGATCCATCTACTAGAAAGATGTCTTACTGAAAATATTGCTCAGTTTTGGTTAGCCAATGGCATTGATGACCGAGATGGAGGATATCGAATCAACTTAGATCAAACTGGTAAATCTTCCAAAGTAAATCGTAAAGGCCTTGTTACCCAAGCCAGAATGTTATGGCTGTTTTCGCGATTATCTCGAAGTCGCTATGCTCAGCCCAGTTATATCGAGGCCGCCCATCATGGCTTTGAGTTTTTGTCTCTTAATTTGTGGGATCAAAACCATCAGGGATTTGTCTGGGAAGTTGATGTTACAAGCTCAGGAAGTGTAAGAACTGACAAACATTTATACGGTCAGGCATTTGCCCTATATGCACTCTCTGAATATTTCCTCGCAACCCAAAGCTCTGAGGCAATCCAATACGCCAAAACTCTGTTCAATTTACTTGATAGGAAAGCTCACGATCATCAATATGGCGGTTATCGCGAGCATTTTGACCAGCAGTGGCAGATCCCTTCAGCAGCTACCCGTCCGCTGCTTGGCGCAGATACATCTCAGAAGACGATGAACACCCACCTTCATTTACTGGAGGCAATGATAGCTTACTATCGCGCGACTAATTGTACGATCGCCTAGGGTCGAATCTTCGAATTACTGAACATCTTGACTGTCGCTGTTAACCAAGGTGAAGCCGGAGCTTGCTTTGACCAATTCAATCTAGACTGGACCTTAGCAGAGCCTCACAAAAAACAACTCATTTCTTACGGTCATGGCATTGAAAGTATTTGGTTGATTCTTGATGCTTTCCAGGCTTTAAACCTATCACCCTATCCATTTTTATCACAGATGGAAAAAACCTTTGCCTTTGCCATGAAATACGGTTATGACTGGAACGGGGGAGGATTTTATGAAGCGGGTTATTGGAATCAGGTTGCCTGCCAACGAGACAAAATCTGGTGGGTCCAAGCTGAGGCTATGGTAGGAGCCCTGTATCTTTATGCTTTAACCCGTTCATCGAAGTATCTTTGGGTTTTTAATCATTTAGTCAACTTTATTGATCGACGCTTGATTGATTGGGAGATGGGCGAATGGCATAACCATATCACGCCCACTGGTGCGATCGCTGGCATGAAGGCCGATTTATGGAAAGCTGGCTATCACAACGGTCGAGCCGTTTTATTAGCTTTAGAAATTCTTCGAGATGAATATCCAATCGCCGGTCAAAGCAAGTTTACAGATCGTCGATTGTGATTGATATTGGGAAGCTTTTCCGTTTCAGCTGAACAGCTGACGTGTTTTCTTTGAAAGCACACATTAGTCACTGAAAAGTGGCACTCTTCTCTCCCACACTGCAGATGTTATGTTTCTTGAAAACCATCGAAATCCAAGTCATTACTGAAAGGATTTATCCGATAATCAGTAAAGAATAACTATAGCGCTAGCTGATTGATGCTTAACGCTTATTGGGACATTTCTTCAGCTAAAAAGTTAAGATTTGAAATCAGCATGCAACTAAATTTCATCGGTAGAATTATTAGAAAGTTGAAGCGCTGGAGCAGTAATTCCAGCGCTTCAACTGCCAATCCCTCTTTTACTCAATCTGAGGTCGTTCCAGAGGACTTACTGGCAAAGCAGTTGTTGGCTGGGAAAACCGCTCTTGTGACGGGAGGTGCTAGCAACATTGGCCGGGGCATCGCGATTGAAATGGCCCAGCAAGGAGCCAACATCATCGTGGTGGATAAAGATCAGGCCGCTTGCGAGCGATTAAAACCCACCATTAGCGGTATGGGTGTTCAGTATCACGCATTTGCGATCGACATTACAGATACTGCGGCGATCGCTCAAATGCTACAAACACTGCGCGATCAAAATCAGGCGATCAACATCCTGGTTAACAACGTGGGGATCGTGCCACACGAGACCGGCTTCGGAAATTTGGCGGGCAATCATTTTCGCGACTTATTTGAGGTCAACGTCTTTGCTCCAATGGCACTGACCTATCAAGTGACGCAAGCGATGTTGGCAACGAATAAGCCTGGGGTCATCCTGTTCATTACTTCTATCCACCAATCGGTGACTTCTCGTTGGATTGCTTACAGTAGTTCAAAAGCAGCCATCCAAATGGCGGTGCAAGAGTTGGCCTTAGAACTGGCCGGTGCCAATATTCGGGTCAACGGCATTGCGCCTGGGTGGGTCGCTGAAGATGAACAAGCCAATCCTAAGCCTCACCCTTATACTCCACTGGGTAAATGCTCGATCAACCCTCGTTATATTGGGCGGGCAGCGGTTTATCTAGCTTCTGATTATTTCTCACGATTTACGACGGGCACCGTACTCACGATTGATGCGGGCCTGTCTCTCTATAATTCACGCACGCAAGAAGCGCCGCCGCCTCATTTTCATTAACGAAACAGGTAAATCGGCCGTGAGACAGAAATGGTTGCGGATGGTACGACGTCTGGAGGAAAGCGCGGAGACATGGAAGCGGCGTCATCGATGGCAACGGTTTGTGGCCATTCATGCAGGGTTTCTGGACCTCTTTGCTGCACCACGACGAATTGAACGATTAGCCACGGGCTTTCAATTTACGGAAGGCCCTGTATGGCTGCCAGAGACGGAGCGGCTCCTGTTTAGTGATATTCCAGCTAATCGCATTTATCAGTTAGCGCCAGCCTCTAGAGTGGTGACGATTTTTCGGGAACCTAGCAACCACAGCAATGGTCTCACACGTGACCCCAAAGGCCGTTTGATTGCCTGTGAGCACGGCAAACGCCGGGTTACCCGAACGGAGCTAGACGGTACGATAACGGTATTGACCGATCGCTTTGCAGGCAATCTCCTTAATAGTCCTAATGATGTCGTAGTCGCTCGTGATGGCGCAATTTACTTTACCGATCCGCCCTACGGCATTCGCCCTCAACAACAACAACAACCCACCCAAGGAGTCTATCGGATTGCTCCCGATGGCTCCATTCGGCAAGTTGTTGACGATTTCGATCGCCCGAATGGCCTGATCTTCAGTCCTGATGGCCGGTATTTATACATTGACGATTCATCAGCGCGATGCCACATTCGGCGATTTAAGGTGCAAGCCGACGGTAGCTTGACCGATGGACAAGTGTTTTATGACATGACCAGTAGGGCCTCAGGTGATCCCGATGGTATGGCGATCGATGAACATGGTTATCTCTATTGCACAGGGCCAGGTGGTATTTGGGTTTTCGCGCCAACGGGTCGCCATTTGGGCACAGTTTTTTTGTCCGAACAACCCGCTAACTGTACGTGGGGAGATCACGATGGCCGGAGTCTGTATATCACCGCTCGAACCTCCATCTACCGTATCCGATGTGCCGACACCGGTCATCGCGGTTTCCCGCAGTCAATTTAACTGTCGATAATAGAATCCTTGCTACATCAATGAATCTCTAATGGGGGCAAGGCTCCGGTTTTGGTTTGCTGTGGCTTCGCTCAGGCGGTAAAAAGCCCTCCACCGGCTGTCGCTGCTAGCAAAGGGCTAAGGGATCGGCGGGAAAATAACATCCCGGTAACGGCAGTGCTTGGGTGGCTGGATGGCTGGGTCAGTTGCGGGTCTGGAGTCGGTACTTTAATTGCCCGCGCATCCCTATGGTTTCAGCCGTCCGGTCGGGTAACAGCGCGATCGGTTGATGGGTTTCGAGATTCACTAAAATTGTTCCGTATTGATGGCCTCTGCGCAACGCAAAGTCATCCACGCCCAAAATGCTTGGGGTATCCGCTTCTGGGAACGATAGGCGGTCGATGAGATACAGAAAGGTATTGCGACTAGCCTCCGTGTTCAGGTGTTGACCGAGGCGAACAGCCGCTGAGCCGCCCAAGCTGAGAGCGATGGCAGTAAGCTGCTCAGCGTAGCGCAAGGTCCGTCTGGCCCAAGGAGCAACGATAGTGGGCAATCGCTCCGTAAAGATGCGCCGACGGCAGGTCTCATTCAGGCAAAAGAACTTACCCACTTCCAACAGGATGGTGAGGCCGAACTGAGCTAGAGGCAAGTCTTG
>NZ_JACSWC010000234.1 GCF_016888165.1 Halomicronema sp. CCY15110
TGAGTTCTCGAAAGTGACGACTTTCTCACGATGAGACTACCGATACTTTGCTCCCAAAACTTTTCTGCACCAGTGAGTATAGTTCCTCTGAGGTGTTATGTTCCTAGTCCCACACTGCCTAACAGCTTATGGCCGCACCCTTGATTTTTCAGGGTAAGAGAATTCAGTGTTGGAATCAAGTGGAGTAGTAATCCTGGGGTCTAATTGGCTAACTCAATCGCTACCACCGCCGCGTCTAACGCGATCGCCACATGAGCCCAGTGGGTGCCGCCTTGGCAGTAGACCACGTAGGGTTCCCGCAGGGGGCCATCGGCGGAGAGTTCCGAAGTGCTGCCGTCGATAAAGGTGCCGCCCGCCATCACCAGTTCGCTGTCGTAACCGGGCATTCCCGCCGGGATGGATCCAGGTAGGGTTCCACCGAGTTGCAGTCTCTAAGCAGTTTCCCCATCTGCTGAACGTGGCATAGATTCAATCAGTGCCCTCAACACTCGGTTCACTGATTCCGGCGTTGTCAAGACTTGAGCTACATCGTCATCCAAAACCACGCCAGTGCGTTTTGCAGTGTTTTCCTGGGCCGCAAATCGATTGGGTTTTGCCTTGGTGTAGTCAAAGCGGTATTCATCCAATAGCTCATCTTCAAAGTGATGTGAGTTATCAGAGGGTGTATTGTTCATAATCCTCACGCTCCTTGCGAGTCGCTAAACGAGCACTAATCAGGCGGATATGGCTGGTTCGAATGGTAAAAGCAACCAGTAACAAACGATTCTGTTGAGAATGACCAATCGCGATCTCTCGGCGTTCATCAGCAGAATGAGTTTCATCATCAAAAATGACTGCCAACGGATTCACAAATACTGTCTTAGCCTCTTCAAAGCTAACACCCTATTTTTTTCAGATTAGCAACCGCTTTGGAGGCATCCCATGCAAATTTCATACCCGCGCCGCCCCTCAACTCACTTGCTGAATCGCTGCCACCGCCGCGTCTAACGCGATCGCCACATGGGTCCAGTGGGTGCCGCCCTGGCAGTAAACCACGTAGGGTTCCCGCAGGGGGCCATCAGCGGAGAGTTCCGAAGTGCTGCCGTCGATGAAGGTGCCGCCCGCCATCACCAGTTCACTGTCGTAACCGGGCATTCCCGCCGGGATGGGTTCCACGTAGGCATCGACCGGAGAGTGCTGCTGAATGGCCTTACAGAAGGCGATCAGCTTTTGCGGAGAGCCGAGCTTGATGGCCTGGATGACGTCGCGCTGGCGGGCCTCAGCGGGGGGATTGACGGGGTAGCCGAGCTGGTCAAAGGTGTGGGCAATCAGGGCGTTACCTTTCATGGCTTCGCCGACCATTTGCGGTGCGAGAAATAGCCCCTGGAACAAGAGACGGTTTTGGCCCAGGCTGGAGCCGCCGCTGCCGCCAATGCCGGGGGCGGTGAGGCGACAGAGCGCCATTTCCACCAAATCTGCCCGTCCAGCGAGGTAGCCACCCGTGGTGGCGATCGTGCCGCCGGGGTTTTTGATCAGCGATCCAGCTATCAGGTCAGCACCGACGGCGGTGGGTTCCCGATCTTCCACAAATTCCCCATAGCAGTTATCGACAAAACAAATAGTATTGGGGTTCTGTGATTTGACAATCTGAACGATGCGTTCAATTTCGGCAATTGTCAGGCTGCGACGCCAGCTATAGCCGCACGATCGCTGAATTAAGACCATTCGGGTATTCGAGCGGACGGATTCCCCCAGGCGATCCCAATCCACAGAACCGTTTATAGTAAGGGATAATTCTCGGTAGGTAATCCCAAAATCCTTAAGGGAACCTTGGTGATGGCTACGGAGTCCAATCACTTCTTCTAAGGTGTCATAGGGGGAGCCAGCAACCGCGAGCAATTCGTCGCCGGGACGTAACACGCCATACATGGCACACGCGATCGCGTGCGTTCCAGAAACGAGTTGTACTCGCACCGCCGCGGCTTCTGCCTGCATGACATCGGCGAAGACACGATCAAGCGTGTCACGACCTAAGTCGTCGTGGCCATACCCAGACACACTGGCAAAATGGTGACTGCCAACCCTATGCTCACGCATGGCGGCTAATACCCGGCTCAAGTTTGCCTTAACTTGCAGGTCAATTTCCCAAAAAGACTGGGAGAGTGCGGCCTCAGGGAAAGAAATGTCTGGGGATATCATCGGGAAGTCAGTTTCTACTGTGTAGAGTGTATTCTCCCGTGAGCCTGTACATCCCTGTTCAAATGCTGAGAAATTGCGAATGACAACAGCCATAAAAAATTTAGAAAAACCAGTTATTGATTGGCCTACAACCCTGTTTATGGTGGCAATCCATGGGTTGGCTTTATTAGCCTTTATCCCTGGCAATACCACTTGGGCCGCCGTTGGCGTTGCTTTGGTGTTGCACTGGATCACCGGGTGCTTGGGGATTACCCTAGGCTGGCACCGACTCATTGCCCACAAAAGTTTTGAAGTGCCCAAATGGCTGGAATATTTCTTCGTCGTTTGTGGCACCCTCGCCTGTCAGCATGGCCCCATTGTGTGGATTGGTCTGCACCGCCACCACCACCGATATTCGGATAAGCCGAATGATCACCATGATGCGGGTAAGGGCTTTTGGTGGAGCCACATGGGTTGGCTACTGAGAGATGTGCCAGCGAAAGAGGAAATCCATAAATTCACTCGCGACATCGCTGATGACCCGGTTTACAAGTTTTTTGAAAAATACTTTTTGATGATGCAGGTGCCTTTAGGGGTAGTGCTCTACCTATTAGGTGGCTGGCCCTTTGTGATTTGGGGCATCTTTGTGCGTCTGGTGGTGGTGTATCACTGCACGTGGTTTGTGAACAGTGCCACCCACAAGTTTGGCTATCGCACCTATGAAACGGACGATACTTCGACCAACTGCTGGTGGGTCGCCGTGGTGACCTACGGCGAAGGTTGGCATAACAACCACCACGCTTACCAACATTCAGCTCGTCACGGTCTGAAATGGTGGGAGGTCGATATTACCTGGATGCACATTCGCCTGCTGCAAGCGCTTGGACTGGCTCGCAAGGTCAAGATCGCAGAATCGTAAGGGTGGCTTATTGAGCTAAAAATCATCATTTTGTCGAACAGAGGGGCGATCGCCCCTCTTTTTTTGTGCCTGGCTGAGCTGACGGATGGGCACAGATTAGGAGCGCCGCAGCTAAAGTTCTCTAACTACGAGGAATATATTTTCTAAGAAGCGTAACTTTTCCGTGCGCGAAGGTTAAAAATGTCTGTGGCTTTGACCGGGGATCGCTCTTGTCGGATACCACGGTAGATAACTGCGTCGGTCTCGCAAAGCTGGGCCGACCGGGCTGATGCTCAAGTGAGGGTTTGCTATGCCCACTGCCGCTGTATCGAAGACCGAAACGCTGGCCCAAGCCGAGGGAGTTGCCCCTAAGGACAAACAGAAAGATCAAGGCGATCTCCGCTTCAAACGCCTTGATGTCACGATGAAGCGCAACCAGTTCAAGCCCGATGCGCTGATCGAAGTGCTCCACGCCGCCCAAGAAGCCTTTGGCTACTTGGATGAAGATGTGCTCATGCATGTCGCGCATGGCCTGAAATTGCCACTAAGTCGCGTGTATGGGGTGGCGACGTTTTATCACCTCTTTAGCCTGAAACCCAATGGGGAGCATAACTGTGTCGTGTGTACGGGCACGGCTTGTTACGTCAAAGGGTCTGGCAAGGTGATGGCGGCGCTGAAAGCAGAACTCGGCATTGAAGAGGGCGAAACCACTGCAGATGGCAAAATTTCGCTGATGTCAGCTCGCTGCATTGGGGCCTGCGGCATTGCCCCGGCTATCGTCTATGACGGTGAAGTGGCGGGTAAACAACAGGTCGCCGATGCGATCGCCAAAATCAACGCATTGCGGGCCTAGAGGGAGACAAGGGACTGGTATTGAGTTGAAGATTTTAACCTCACCGCCTGCGGCACCTCTCCTTCGCAAGGAGAGGTTTAGCGAGATGCTGGCGGGATGAGCCGATGCTCTAGGAGCGCTCCGGTCCCTCTCCTTCGCAAGGAGAGGCTAGGTGAGGTTCTTCCCCGCCATCCCTAAACTGGCAAATTCACTGTAACTATCAATTCCTGACTGATTCCAGACGTTAACAGGAGACGGGCATATGGACTTAACCGAACTCAGAGCAGTTGCCCAGAAGGAAAAAGACCGTCAACGACCGACGCGAATCCACTGCTGCACCTCAACCGGCTGTCGCGCCGCCAGTGCCACCGAGGTTTATAACAATCTCAAAGCAGCAGTCAAAGCACAGGAGTGTGGCGATCGCCTCGAAGTTGTCAGCGTGGGCTGCATGGGCTTTTGCGGCCAAGGCCCCCTCGTCCAGGTTGATCCCGACAATCACCTGTACGGCCAAGTGAAGCCCCAAGAGGCCGAGAGCATTGTGACGGCCACCCTGGGAGAAGGCCGGACGGAAGCTGAGCAGCTTGATCCCGAGCAGCCGTTCTTTGCATATCAAACCCCGGTGGTGCGCAAGCATAGCGGCAAGGTAAACCCCGAAAGCATTGAAGAATACATTGCCGTCGGCGGCTACGAATCGCTGTACAAAGTGGTGCACGACATGACGCCCGCTGAGGTGGTGGCAGAAGTCTCCAACAGCGGTTTGCGGGGCCGGGGTGGGGGCGGTTATCCCACCGGGTTGAAATGGGCCACCGTCGCCAAAATGCCCGAAGGTCAGAAGTACATCATCTGCAACGGGGACGAAGGCGACCCCGGCGCGTTTATGGATCGCAGCGTACTGGAAAGCGATCCCCATTTGGTGCTGGAGGGGATGGCGATCGCGGGCTATGCCGTCGGTGCCGACCACGGCTACGTCTACGTGCGGGCGGAATACCCCCTCGCCATTTCCCGCTTGCAAAAGGCCATCAAGCAAGCGAAAAGATACGGCTTGATGGGCAGTCAAATTTTCGACTCCCCCTTCGACTTCAAAGTGGATATTCGCATCGGGGCGGGGGCCTTTGTCTGTGGCGAAGAGACGGCGCTGATTCAGTCCATCGAAGGGGCGCGGGGCAACCCCGTCCCCCGACCGCCCTACCCAGCGCAGAAGGGGCTGTACGACTGCCCGACCTTGATTAACAACGTGGAATCCTTTGCCAACATTGCCCACATCATCGGCGAAGGCGCTGAAGCCTATGCCAGCATCGGCACCGAAAACAGCAAAGGCACCAAAATCTTTGCCCTTACCGGCAACATCCGCAACAACGGTCTGATCGAAGTGCCCATGGGCATCACCCTGCGCACGATTGTGGAAGAGATGGGCGGCGGTGTCCCCGATGGCGAAGTCAAAGCGGTGCAAACGGGTGGCCCCTCCGGCGGCTGCATTCCCAAAGACCTGCTCGACACGCCCGTAGATTATGACTCGCTGAAAGCCGTCGGCTCCATGATGGGCTCTGGCGGCATGGTGGTGATGGATCAAAACACCAACATGGTGGAAATCGCCCACTTCTATATGGAGTTTTGCCGTGAAGAAACCTGCGGCAAGTGTGTGCCCTGTCGGACTGGCACGGTGCAGCTTCACAGCCTCCTGACCAAGCTTCTCAAAGGCCAGGCGACGGCAACCGACTTAGAGCAGTTGAAACAGCTTTCTTACATGGTGCAGGAAACCAGCCTGTGCGGCCTGGGTATGAGCGCTCCCAATCCGGTGCTGAGCACCCTGCGGTATTTCCCCGAAGAATATACCTCGCTGTTGGTGCAGCCTGCCTATCTGAATGGGCACGCCGCTGAACCTGCGATCACAGCCACTGCGAAGGGATGAGGAGGATATAGAAATGCCTCAAGCCATTCGATTGTGGCAAGTTAATGAGCAAGATCGTCTTCAAGAAATCAAGCAAACGTCTCTTGATTTGGAGCAACGCTTACATGCTTGGTTAGAAGCTGATATTTCAATAATCTCTAATGATCTTTTGGTCATTGGCAGCGAAGTCAGGACGTTCTATGGCGGATTCATTGACTTACTTTGTATCAACTCATCCGGTGATTTAGTTGTCGTTGAACTCAAAAGAGGTTTGACTCCTAGAGAAGTCGTGGCACAGACTCTCGATTATGCTTCATGGGTGAAAGAGTTATCGCGTGAGCAAGTCATCGACTATGCCGATGAATACCTTAACCGGAAATTTAATTTACACCTTGAAGACGCTTTCCAAAGGCAATTCAATACTGAACTACCTGAAGCCCTGAATGAAAATCATAGCCTTTTAGTTGTTGCCTCTAGCTTTGACAAAAGTTCGGAGAGAATCATCAACTATCTCTCAGAAGACTATGGAGTCAATATCAATGCTTTAACGTTTCAGTACTTTAACCATGAAAGTGATCAAGAATTCTTGGGAAGAGTCTTTTTGATTGAACCAAGTGTTGTCCAGCGAGCTAGTCAAAATAAGAAAGGCTACAAGCGTAAACCTAATTTGACTCGTGAAGAACTGAGGAATCTATCGCAAGAGAATGGTGTGGGTAAAATTTATGAAAAGCTTGTGCAGGGCTTGCTGAGTGAATTCTTCAAGAAGACAAATACCACTTTAAGTTCACTTGTTTTCTGTGGCGATTACAGCTTGTCAAGAAATGCGGCCATCTTAAGTTTGGATGTGACTGATAGTAATGCTGAAGAAGGGCTACTTTTCCGATGCTTTACTATGCGTTTTGCAGAATACATGAAAGTTTGTGAGGAAAGCATGATCTCTTGCTATCCAAGCAACTATCAACCTTGGCAGTACGATCACAGCGGCTTACCACAGTGGGAAGGACATAAAGGTTACTTCACGAGTACAGATGATGTTGAAAATTTCCTGGCAAAACTGGCGGAGGTAGGAAAGCATGGCAGTTAATACCCTCACAATTGACGGCAAAGAGATCGCCATTGAGGCGGGCAAAACGATTTTGGATGCGGCGAAGGAAGCGGGAGTGCCGATTCCCACCTTGTGTCACATGGAAGGGGTCCACGATGTGGGGGCTTGTCGCCTGTGCATTGTGGAAGCCGAGGGCACCCCGAAGCTGTTGCCCGCCTGCGTCACCGCTGCCACCGAAGGCATGGTGATTCACACGCAGACAGAGAAGTTACAAAACTACCGCCGCATGACGGTGGAGCTGATTTTTGCCGAGGGAAATCACGTTTGCTCGATCTGCGTGGCGAATGGCAACTGCGAATTGCAGGATGTGGCGGTGGACGTGGGGATGGATCATTCTCGCTTTAGCTATCGCTTCCCCGATCGCGGCTGCGACCTGTCTCACTCCCAATTTGGCATTGACCACAATCGCTGCATCATGTGTACCCGTTGTGTGCGCGTGTGCGATGAGGTGGAAGGAGCCCACGTGTGGGATGTCGGCAGTCGCGGACCTGACTGCTTTATCGTGGCGGGGCTGGATCAGCCCTGGGGCGAGGTGGATGCCTGCACGTCCTGTGGCAAGTGTGTCGATGCTTGTCCGACGGGCGCAATTTTCCACAAAGGTGAAACGACGGGAGAAAAAGAGGGCGATCGCGGCAAGATGGCCTTCCTGACCACTGCACGGGAGAAGCAAGAATGGACAAGATAAAGTTTGCCACGGTTTGGCTAGCGGGCTGCTCCGGCTGCCACATGTCCTTTTTGGACTTGGATGAGTTTCTGATCGAGCTGGCGGGGTTAGTGGACGTGGTGTTTAGCCCCATTGGCACCGACCTGAAGGACTATCCCGAAGGGGTGGATGTGTGCCTGGTGGAAGGGGCGATCGCCAATGAAGAAAACCTGGAACTGGCCCTGGAAATCCGTCGCAAAACCAAAACCCTAATTTCCTTTGGGGACTGCGCGGTAACCGCCAACGTGCCCGCCATGCGCAACATGATGGGCAACAAAACCGCCGCGCCCGTGCTCGAACGCGCCTACATCGAACTCGCCGACGAAAAACCCCATCTCCCCAATGCGCCTGGCATTGTCCCCGAATTATTAGACCGCGTCCTCCCTGTGCATGAGGTCATTCCGATTGATATCTTTATGCCGGGGTGTCCCCCTTCGGCCGATCGCATTCGCGCCACTCTGGAACCACTGTTGCAGGGTAAAACGCCAGAAATGGTCGGTCGTGAGATGATCAAATTTGGATAGAGGCGACTGACCCACACCGTTGTCGCCCTCTGGTCTGCCGCCACTAAACTCTGTGACGCCAGCCCTGGGGCAACCGGTGAGCCACTTTTTCCAGTCGGCATGCAGCACCTCTGTCTAATTTCTGTAAATTAGCTCTGGACCGAGAGGATTTGATTTCATGAGTGTTGATAGCAAAGATTTCCACGAAAAGTTAGAGCAAGCCCGAGCCGATGCTCGGACTATCTGTGCCGAAAAGGGCGCAAGCTCTTCGGAATGCGCGGCGGCGTGGGATATCGTCGAAGAAATGCAGGCGGAAGTTTCCCACCAGCATCAAAACCCCGAAAAAAGCAGCTTCGATAAATACCTAGAGGAAAATCCTGACGCCCCCGAAGCTCGCATCTACGAGGACTAATGTCCTGTTAAAGAAGCAGTGGATATGGAGTCAGAGGGGCCGCCCGGCCCTGGCTGATTGCTCCGACGACGCCACCCCCCTGATGAGGGGAGACAGAGGCGATCCCGAGATCGCCCCAGGCAACGTTGATATTCACTGCTTCCCTGCCCAAGTTCCCCACACCGACCGTCGAAGGGAGGCCACCAACCATGTCTAAAACTATCGTTATCGATCCCATCACCCGTATCGAGGGCCACGCCAAGATCTCCGTCATGCTGGATGACGCGGGCGAGGTCACCGATACCCGCTTCCATGTGGTGGAGTATCGCGGGTTCGAAAAATTCTGCGAAGGCCGCCCCTTTACGGAAATGGCGGGCATTACCGCCCGCATCTGCGGCATCTGCCCCGTCAGTCACTTGATTTGCGCCGCCAAAACCGGCGACAAAATTCTCGCCGTCAAAATTCCCAAGGCGGCGGACAAACTGCGTCGTTTGCTGAACCTGGGACAAATCACCCAATCCCACGCCCTATCCTTCTTCCACCTCAGCAGCCCTGACTTTCTGCTCGGCTGGGACAGCGACCCGGCGAAGCGCAATGTCTTTGGTCTGATTGCCGCCGATCCTGACCTAGCTCGGGCGGGGATTCGCCTGCGCCAGTTTGGTCAGCGGGTGATCGAAATCCTCGGCGGACGCAAGATTCACGCCGCCTGGACGGTACCTGGTGGAGTGCGATCGCCCCTCTCCCCAGACGGTCGGGCCTGGATTCTAGAGCGCCTCCCCGAATCTCTGGAAACTGCTCAGAAAGGGCTGGACATCTTCAAACAGCTCATCAACGGCCCGATGAAAGAAGAGGTGAAAGTCTTTGGCAACTTCCCCTCGCTCTTTATGAGCTTGGTGGGTAAGGGCGGCGCTTGGGAGCACTACGACGGCCATCTACGCTTTACCGATAGCGAGGGCAACATCGTCCAGGACAACCTCAGCGAAGACGACTACGCCGACTTCGTGGGCGAAGCGGTGGAAGACTGGTCGTACCTGAAGTTTCCTTATTACAAAGCGCTGGGTTACCCCGACGGCTTGTATCGCGTTGGCCCCCTAGCGCGGCTGAACAACTGCACCCACATCGGCACCCCCAAAGCGGACGCCGAGTTGCGGGAATTTCGCGACTATGCCGATGGTGTGCCGACATCTTCGTTCTTGTATCACTACGCGCGGCTGATCGAAATTCTGGCGTGCCTGGAAAAAATCGAAGAGTACATGGACGATCCCGACCTGATGTCCAATCGCTGTCGGTCAGAAGCGGGCGTGAATGAATTGGAAGCGATCGGGGTTAGTGAAGCGCCGCGCGGCACCCTCTTCCACCATTACAAAGTGGATGAAAACGGCCTACTGGAAAAGGTGAACTTGATTATTGCTACGGGCAACAACAACCTGGCGATGAACAAGACCATCAAGCAGATCGCCCAGCACTACATCCACAGTGAAGATATCCAGGAAGGATTTTTGAACCGAGTGGAAGCGGGCATCCGCTGTTACGACCCTTGCCTCTCCTGTTCTACCCATGCGGCGGGCCAGATGCCTTTGGACATCCAAATTTACAATGCCCAAGGTGAGGTCATCCGGCAGGTGATCCGCGATTGATGCGGGAGCGATCGGCCTACAGGCTGGGGCGAAGCATTGCTGAAATAACGTATAAGATGTGAGATCCTAGCGACAACACTCCGCCCCTGCACAATGGGATGAGCGATGAGAAGGTCGGCTTTATTTGCCTGAGGCCACTAATTTGGGATCAACTTCATCTACTGCGGTGGTGGTGGCGAGTTTGATGTCTGGCAAGAGTTTTTGAGCCATGGGCTGGCTCTCTTCCAGGAGGTAGTTGAGGAAGGTATCGGCCACCACGGAGAGTTGCTTCCCGGCCAAGCTAGCCACGTACCAATGCCGTTCGATGGGGAATTGTTCGACATCGAGGATGGCGAACTCGCCCGTCGTGCCTTCAGAAATAATGGTGTGAACCGATAGGACGGAAATGCCTAAACCGCCGGCGATCGCCTGCTTAATGGCCTCATTGCTGCCCAGTTCTAGCCGCACCTTTACTTCCACGTCGTGCTCATCAAATAGCGACTGCACCGCTTGCCGCGTACCGGAACCCGGTTCCCGCATGATGAACTGCTCGCCGCTGAGCGCCTTAATCGGAATATTTTTCTGCCCGACCAAGGGGTGATTCTTGGGGGCGATGACCACCAAGGGATTTTCGAGGAAGGGGTGGATCTTCAGATCCGGCTGTTCCGGAGTTTGGCTGATGATGTACAGATCATCTTCGTTATTCGCCATGCGCTCTTGAATATTTTGGTGGTTGGTCACCTTGAGCGAAATGTCGATGCCGGGGAAGCGTTGGCAAAACGGTCCCAATAGACGGGGCACAAAGTACTTGGCAGTCGTAATGACCGCGATTCTGAGTTGGCCCTGCTTCATCCCTTTGATGTCGGCGATCGCCATCTCAAACTGTTCCAGCCCTTCAAAGACGCGCTGACAGGTATCGAGGAGTTGCTGTCCCGCTTGGGTGAGATACAACCGCTTACCAATTTGCTCAAACAAGGGCAGCCCGACGGCTTTGGTGAGTTGCTTGACCTGAATTGAGACGGTGGGCTGAGTGAGGTACAGCTCTTCAGCAGCGCGGGTAAAGCTTCCGTGACGGGCGGTGGCCTCAAAAACTTTGAGTTGGTGTAGCGTGGCGTGAAACAACGATTTAAGTCTCCCAATTGTGCGCCAAGGCTATCATAGACCAGATTCTATTAACTTGTCACTTTATCGGGCTACGAATCTATGATATCCGGACTTGTATAAAAATGTCTGGGGGTGGGCAAAGGACTTCTATTGTGTTTAATCTATCGAACTATCTGGAAAGATTCGGTTAATTGTGGACTTCCTTAAGGTTTCTACGATCCATCTGGAGGCTGGTGGGATGTTTAGGGTCTGGCAGCGCGATCGCGTCAGCTCACATTTAGGCAGATAAAGCCCCGATGTGTTCTACACAGCCTGCTAAATACGAGTTCTCCTTGACAATACAGAGACATTTAGCGGCGAGCAGTTAACGACATCGCTCGGCTCGGCTGCTTTGCTCATCCAGATCAGCGGTTTGAACCATGTCTTCACCCCAAACGGATGCTCCGTTGCCCTTGAGCGATCGCCTGCGCGAACTGGTGCAAATTTTTAGTCGGTTGGGCTGTGTGGGATTTGGCGGACCGCAGGCTCACATTGCCATGCAAAATGACGAAGCCGTGGTGCGCCGACAATGGCTCACGCAAGAGCAGTTCAGCGACGGGATGGCGATTTGTGAAATGTTGCCCGGCCCCGCCTCGACGCAAATGGGCATTTATCTGGGCTACATCCGTGCCGGACAGTTAGGGGCGTTGGTGGCGGGTATCGCGTTTATCGCGCCCGCCTTTTTGATTGTCGTGGGGATGTCCTGGGCGTACTTTCGCTGGCAGGCATTACCGCAGCTAGACGCGCTATTTTTTGGCATCGCCCCGGTCATGATTGCCATCATTCTGGGCTTTTGCTGGAAGCTGGGCAAAAAGTCGATCCGCGATTGGCCGGGAGTAGCAATCGCGATCGCGGTGGGGCTCGCCGTCGGGGGGTGGCGCTTCAACCCGCTGGTCGCCTTCGTCATCGCGGGTCTGGTGGGAGTCGTGTTGTATCGCCCGCGTCGCGGGTCGGCCCAGCCGCTGTGGCTGCCGCTGGTGCTGATGACGAGTGTGCCGCTGGCAACGGTGCCCACTGAGGTATTAGCTTTATCGAGCTTTTGGGGTTGGGAAAGCATCGGCGAGTTTTTCTGGCCGTTGGTGACGTTATTCTTCAAAACCGGCACCTTTACCTTCGGCGGCGGGTTGGTAATCATTCCCCTACTGGAATTTGAAGTCGTGGATCAGCTGCAATGGCTGACCCGCCGCGAATTTCTCGATGGGGTGGCGATTGGACAACTTAGTCCCGGTCCGGTGGTGCTGACGTCGGCGTTTATTGGTTTCAAGGTGGCGGGGATAAGCGGGGCGTTGGTCGCGGCGGTGAGTATCTTTGTGCCGTCTTTTTTATTCATCATGGCGGGGGCTCCGGTATTGCTTCGCCTCCGGGCCAATCCTTGGGTGCAGGCGTTTCTCAAGGCGGTGCGGCCAGCGGTGTTGGGGGCGATCGCGACGGCGGCGATTCCCCTGATGCAGACTGCTATCGTCGAGCAGGCATCGCCCGTGTTGATGGCGATCGCCGCCCTCATTGGCGTCGGTTCGCTAGTTGCCCTGATACGGTTGAAGGTGCCGACCTGGCAACTCGTGCTCGGTGGGGGTCTGTTGGGACTATTGACCGGAGCCATATTGGGTAACCCAGTTTGATCATTGCCGTCTGGTATAAATGCCCCCAGAGTCGGGCATGCTGAAAAGGGCATGGTCGACACGGCTGATGGTGCCCAGCGCTAGCGGCTTTTACTGCTCGGCCCCAGGATGACGCTGGTCTGACTGCCCGGCCTCTGACCGAACGGATGGGCTGGCTAGCATGGTAAACCTGAATGGGAGGCGATGCTGATCAGTGGGCGCTGGTCGCCGCCCCGCCGATGTTGGCATCCCGATATGTCTTGCCCGCTCACCCTTTCTCCCCTAGCTGAATGATGGATACTCAAGCAAAAATCTTTGTCGCTGGACATAATGGCCTGGTGGGTAGTGCCATCGTTCGTACGTTGCAGGCGCGAGGCTACACCAACGTCATCACGCGATCAAGCAAACAATTGGATCTACGGCAGCAAGCGGCGGTTGAAGATTTTTTCGCCACCGAACAGCCCGAATATGTCTTTCTTGCTGCCGCCAAAGTGGGGGGCATTCAGGCCAACAATGTGTATCGCGGCGAATTTCTCTACGACAACTTGATGATTGAGGCCAACGTCATCCACAGCGCCTATCGCCATCAAGTACAAAAGCTGCTGTTTTTGGGCTCTTCCTGTATTTACCCCAAACTGGCTCCGCAGCCGATGCGCGAAGAGGCGCTGCTGTCAGGCTTTTTAGAGCCCACCAACGAGCCATATGCGATCGCCAAAATCGCCGGACTCAAGCTCTGTGAAAACTACTGTCGGCAGTACGGCGTGAACTTTATTGCCGCGATGCCGACGAACCTGTATGGCATCAACGACAACTTTGACCTGGCCAACTCCCATGTGTTGCCCGCCCTGATGCGCAAATTTCACGATGCCAAGGTGGCGGGCGCATCCACGGTGACGGTGTGGGGGACGGGCGAACCCTTGCGGGAATTTTTGTATGTGGATGACCTGGCGGATGCCCTGCTCTTTTTGATGGCTCAGTATGATTACCCCGAATTCATTAATGTGGGCACGGGGGCAGAAATTTCCATTAAAGAGTTGGCCCTGACGATGCAAGCAGTCGTGGGCTTTGAGGGGGAACTGGTGTTTGATACCTCGAAACCCGATGGCACCCCACGGAAGCTGATGGATGTCTCGCGCCTGCAGGAGCTGGGTTGGCAAGCCCAAACCGATCTCAAAACCGGCATTGAGCAAACCTATGCCTGGTACCTCCAACATCTCGATACCATCCGGCGGTAGGCCCAGGGAACTCAACCGTCCCGATACCTGATTTCGGCTGGGTTTCTCTCCCCGACTGCGGTGGACTGGGGCTACCGCGATCGCTCCGCTGTCCTCGCCCGCTGCCCTGGTAGACCGGGCTCATTTGTCGGGACTAGCAAGCGGCTCAGTTTTTCATTTCTCTCTACTGTCTCAATCATGCTCTAGGAGTTGTCCGGTGACTTTTGCTAACGCCCCCCTGCCCGACTCGCCGATTGATCGCGGCCACTTGCTCACCGAGCAGGCTAACCCCGCCAGTCAAAACCTGGATCAACTTTCACCATTGGAGTTTGTCGATTTAGTCAATGCTGAAGATCAGCAAACCTTAGCTGCGATCGCGGGCGCGCGCGCAGATCTCGCTGCCGCCATCACCCTCATTGCCGACTCGATGCGGCGGGGCGGGCGGCTGTTTTATATCGGGGCGGGTACCAGCGGTCGCCTGGGGGTGCTCGATGCCTCGGAATGTCCGCCCACCTTTTGCACCCCGCCCGATCTCGTCCAGGGCATCATCGCTGGGGGAGCCGGAGCCCTGATCCGCAGCTCCGAAGGACTCGAAGACATTGCTGAAGATGGCGCGGCCATCATTCACGAGCACCACATTCACGCACATGATGTCGTCGTGGGCATCACGGCTGGAGGCACCACGCCTTATGTGCACGGCGCACTAAAGGCCGCCCAGCAGCGGGGGGCAGCGGCCATCCTAATCGCCTGTGTACCCCGCGAGCAGGTGCCCGCAGACTACGATGGCGACATTCGCCTCGTCGTCGGCCCCGAAATCCTCGCCGGATCGACCCGGTTGAAGGCAGGTACGGTCACCAAAATGGCTCTGAATATCCTCTCCACGGGCGTGATGGTGCAGCTGGGCAAGGTGTACGGCAACCGCATGGTCGATGTCGCTGTGACCAATACGAAGTTGCGCGATCGCGCCATCCGCATCCTCAGTGACCTGACGAACCTTGAGCGCGACCCCGCCGCTGACCTGTTAGACCGCAGTGGTCAGCGGGTAAAACTCGCCCTCCTCATGCACTGGAGCGGTCTTTCGGCCACCGCAGCGGAAACCTGTTTGCAAGCTCACCAGGGCCAGCTGCGTCAAGCCTTGCACAGCTCCAGCTCAAAGTTGCCTCAGGCTTGAATGATGGCGGTTTCGGAGCCGAGAATGGGGCCGAGTACGCTGAGGGCCACGGGCCAGATCGGAAAGCTTGAGCAGAGGGCATGGTAGGACAACGCCGCCCCCCACGCCGCACAGCGCGATCGCGCTGCCATTTCAGCCCCGTTTGGATCAGGAGTTGAACGGGTTTACCGGGCAAGAGGCGATCGCGCACACCCTGCCTCATGGCATTGAGGAAGCGGACTCAACGGCAAGCGATCCCAAAGCCTAGCGGGTTTCTGGCGGCGCTGTATGCTCGGTGGGCAACGCATCGTTACGTTTGAATCGCCAAAATCAAGCAAAATTGACCTACCAATCAAACGTACAACAGGGCATGAGGTGATGGAAATGGAACTGTTGCAGGGCTGGGAGCACGGGCTGAACTGGCTGGTGGCCTGGGCCAAAATCATCCTCGAATCAATTTCCGTGTTTTGCGTGATGCTCGGTTTGTTGAAAACTGGTCAGCTCATTGTGCAAATTCGGCGACGGCAACGGCGCGGTGAAGAATTCCCCTTTAACCAAATTCGCCTCAGATTTGGCACCTGGCTCGCGGTCGCGCTGGAGTTTCAACTGGGGGCGGATGTGTTGGCGACGACGGTGACGCCCTCCACCGACGACTTGATCCGGCTCGCCATCATTGCCGTGGTGCGGACTTTGCTGAACTACTTTTTGGGCAAGGAATTGGAGGCGGAAATGGCGTTGGAACACCGTAAGGAAGCCCATCAAGCACACATGGCAGCAACCTATGGGCCGCAGTCTGACACCGTTTGAGCGGCACCGGAGACGTTCCTCGCTGTCGTTGCCTTTTGCGCAACAGGACTTGGAGCCCAATTGGCTCTGTCGTCGCGGGACAGGGAACGGGAGGCGCGGTGCATTAGGGGCAAAGGGCGATCGCGGCCCCAGCCGACAAATCTCACTGCATCACGCGCAGTTGCTCACCCCGACGGATCAGGCTGTCGCAGAGCAATTCCACGATGTGGCGCTGTAGTGCTTCGACCAGATCGGGATCAGTGGCTTGCATGTGCTGATAAGCCGCTGGGGTTAAGGCAAACAGGTGGCAGGGGGTTTTAGTGATGACAGCAGTGGAGAGCGGCACCTTTTTGTAAAAGCGCATCTCCCCCAGCAGTTGACCGCTGGCGCAGGTTTGTAGGCGCTTGGTGCGGCCATCTTCCAGGGTGAGCAAGACATCGACCTGACCGGACTCGATGAAATAGAGGGGGGCGGGTTGGGCATCCGCGTAGAGCGACTGTCCGGCGGGTACGGCCTGAGGTTCTAAATAGGGCAGAAATCGGGTCACTTGGGCCGAGGTGAGAAATTGTTGTTCTAAGAGCGATGACAGACTGGCTGGGGGCGGGTCTGAAAGGTTGGCTGGGGCCAGCAGTTGGTGTTCACACCAGGCCAATCCCCGGTCGAGGTCGGGGCATATCTGGCAGCGATCGCTCTCAAAGTCGAGTCCTTTTCCCCGTTCCAAAGCGGCGGCGCAGTCGGGCAAGAGGTTGGTCAACACCAGCGTGAAATGTTCCTGGCGAGCCAGTTTCAGGATTTTGTTGAAGGTGAGGACGGCGGAGGAGTCCAGCCCCGTCACCTGGCGAAAATCAATGACGACGTAGCGGAGGGGCACGGTGGCGGTGGCCGAGTCGGAGGACTGGGTGAGGCGATCGCGCACCTTATTCAATAAATAGTTGGCCGTGCCAAAAAATAGAAAGCCCTGGAGTTCCAGCGCGTAAATTTGCTGCCCCTGCTGGGCCAGCAGCGCCGCTTGTTCAGGCGTCCGGCTCAGGGTATTGCTGTGTCCAGTCGCGCCCGAAAAGACCTGCTGCGCCACATCGACCTGGCTGTAGCGATACATAAACAGCACCACCGTCATGACAAAGCCGACGGCAATGCCGGGTAAAAAACCGAGCCAGTCGATTAAAACGAGGGTGAGCAAAACGGTCAAATAATCGCTCAACGGCAATTTGAAATAGGCCTGATACAGCCACTGCCATAGCAGCGAGAGGCCCAGATAGAGAATCAGGCTGCCGAGCACCGCTTTGGGCAGATAGGCCAAAAAGGCCGAGCCCAAAGCCAACACGGCAATGGACGGCAGCACCGCGATCAGGCCCGTGAGTCGATAATTCGCCGCCAGATCATTAACGAGCAGGGTGCTGGGAAGAGCTTGGGTGCCGCCCATGCCGCTGCCCAATCCCGACAGCAGATTCGCGAGCCCGACGGACTTCATTTCGCGATTGAGGTTGAGGTCACGCCCGACGATCAGCTCAATACTGCTGTTGCTGAGCAGCAGCGATAACAGGGTGACAAACATCACCGTTACCAGGCTGTCGGCTTGATGGGCGATCGCGCTCCACTGAATTTGCGCGATTGCCCCGACGGTCAGCGGTTGCCAGAGCTGTGCCCCGTCGGGGAAGGGGCCGAGCAGCCACCCGGCGGCCCGCGCTTGATCGAGCGAAATATCGACCAATTGAAGGGCACCGAAAAAGCTGGCGGTACAGACCAGCAGCGTGGCGGGCATGACCCAAAATTGTTGCCAGCGGCGCGTGGCGATTAAGAGGGCGATCGCAAACCCGACCCCCGGTAGCCAGCGCCACAGCATTTCCGGCTGGGCTAAATCCAATAGCAGCGAGGGATTAAACGAGCGGCCCGTGGTGATTTGCAGGAAGCCTTTGGTCAGCAGCCAGCCGGTACCGGCCATAAAGCCGCCAACGACGGGATAGGGCACAAACCGAATGCGATCGCCCTGCCGTAAGAGTCCCAAAACCAGCAGCAGACTCCCAGTGAGCAGCGCACTGAGGGCGATCGCGGCGAGCACCGTCACTAACGTCACCTCGGCGTCGGCCCCGGCTAACTCGGTGGCGATCGCCGCTGCCATCAGCGCCACAATCGTGGTGGGGGCGGCCAACGGCGTGGCGATCATGCCGGGGAGGCCGCTGGTGAGGGCGACGACCCCCAAAGTCAGGCCCGTACTAAAGACCGTCATGCCCAACCCGGTCGGCAAGTGCAGCGCCAACGGGCCTGAAAAAATTAGGCTGGCGTAGGAAATCGCTCGGATGACGCCGATAATGCCCGTGACCAGTCCCGCTGACAGGCTGGCAATCCAGACTTCGGGCTGAGTCCAAGATTGCAGTCTTTGCCCCAGCGCGGCGGCAAACGAGGGGCGATCGGCAAACGACTGCATAGGGATTCCATCCATTCAGGGCAACGTCGGGCACGGTGGTGTCACACGCATTGCACCGCACTGGGTTACCTATTCAGTACCGCATCTAGAGTCATGCTTGGTGTAGCCAGTTCCACAGTTTGGTCAATCAGCTTGCCGAGGCCGCTGTGACAGCGTTGTAGCGAATAAAGTGCAGACTGCTGTAGAGATGAAAGGTCGGATCCCAGTTACTTTCTTTGACGCGAGCGATGTCTAACTGGGGCTTGAGGGGGGGCAGGAGGTCGATCAATTCGATCGCGCTATCCCCAAACTTACTAAAGCCGTCGTGATCAGGCCCGGTCACGCGATCGCGCAGATACTGCACTAAGGCTTGCCACTGGGGGCGCATGGCTAACCCCTTGTCGGGAATGGCCTCAGCATTGGGGAGCGGATTGCCCTGGCGAAAATCGTAGGTGCGATCGCACAGGCGCAACACACAGCGCCGTCCGTGACAGTGCAAATCCACAACTTCGGCATAGTCCTGGGTTTTTTCGGCCCGTTTGAGTTGCCGCCAAGCCCCCACGTCCACCACGGACTCAAAGAGGGGAATCTGCCCCCGCACCATTTGGGTGACTTCGCTCCAGTCAAACGCGATCGCCCCCACTTGTCCGTCGGCGTTCATACAAATGACTTCCGCCTGGGGCTGCACCCGCCGAAAATTTTGCACCCGAAAGACGGGCAAATTTTTGATATCCGCCAGCTTCACCCAAAAGGCGGGCATCTGCGCCTCAGTAAGAGCCTGACTGTAATATTGCAAATCGCCCACTGGGCCGACTCGGTAAAGCCGCCAACTCCGACTGGGCACCTGCAACCGCGCCATGTAGGCATCAATGCCCATCACTTTGGCAAGGCCCTGAGCCGCCGTTTGACGGGGTTCACCCACCACGGGCTCTAAACACATGAGCCCAGGATCTTGGCCCGAGGGCTGGGCCCGGGCGGTTTCCAGGGCGTGCTCTTTGGCTTGGGCGACGCTGGCCTGCACCCGCTGAATGCCTTGGCGGGCTTGGGCCATGATTTTGGCACTGGTGACCTGCCGCAAGACCGCCAAATAAGCTTTCTCGGCTTGCTCCCAGCGCTCGGTAGCTTCTTGATACTGACCCGCCATCAGCAAAAAGCGGGGATCTTTGGCGTCTTGCTGTCGCCACTGCTGGAGCAATTTGGCAGCGGTGCGAAAGTCCTTCTTTTCCAGGGCAGTGGCGATCGCGTCTTGCATGACTGGCCTCGTGTCCGGGGGCGAATGGCTCTATTTTAAGTCTGACCCTGGGGAACTGCCGAACGCCCTTTACAGAAGCCGGAGTTGGCGCGAGGCGTCGTCAGCTGGGGGCGGCTCTGTGGGCGACCTTTCGCTTGAGGGATCGGGTTCGTAGGGCGCATCTGCCAGCAAGGCTTGGGCGGCAGCGGTCATGTCAGCCGCCAGCTCGGCCAGGTCTTCGCGATTGTTGAGGTAGGTGTGCAGGGCCGCAATGGGGTCGAGGCTGGCCCCAGGGGTGAGTTCGGGCAGGCGCGATCGCGATTGCGGCGACACCATCTGCGGATGAACGGTGTAAGTATGCGCTGCCGCTAGCGCCTCATAAAGCACTGTATTGTCCAACTCGTCCATCTGATCGGGGCGGAGGCTGTACATCAGCCGCACGACGGCATCGGTAATGTGGTGTTGCGCGATCGCTGTCAACAACTGGTCTTGGGGGCGATCGCTTTTCGTCAAATCCGCCTTGATGGTGAGAAAGGGGCGCACCGACAGCGGACAGAACTCCACCTGGGTCGCGCCTTTGGTCACGTCGGCCCACACGTAACCCTTGGGTTCGTCCGCTTCGCTAAAATCGACCCGCTCGATGCTGCCGGGATAAACCACCGGGGGCGACTCACACAAAATCTGATGCTTGTGAACATGGCCCAGCGCCACATAGTCGAAGCAAGGCCGCGCCAGCAGCGCCATCGGCACGTTAAAGCCTCGTCCGACGGCGAGAAATTTCTCGGCCCCAAAACTGGCGGTATCCGTCATCAAGTGCGCCAACAAAATGGTGGGAATGTCGGGATCAAGGCGACGAATTTCCCCTTCCAGAGCGACCCGTAATCGCTCCAACAGTTGCTCGTTGACCTGCGCCATCGACAGCCCCTCCATTTGGGGGCGGGTGAGCAGCACCGAGGGCGTGAGCCAGGGCAGCGTGACGATTTGCACCGGGCCACCCGCCGTCTCGATGCGATGGGTGTCGAGGCGATCGCCTACCATCACCCCCGGCACGCCCAAGGTGCGATAAATACAGAGACTGGCCCCACCCTGCCCCTGGGCGTGTTGGTCGTGGTTGCCCACCAGCAGCACCGTGGGAATGCCCGCATCGGCTAAGCGACGAAACTGTCCCGCAAAAGCTTGCTGCACCAGCGGCGGTGGTGTGGCATCAGGAAAGGCATCGCCGCCAAACAGCACGAGATCGGCGGGCTCGGCGATCGCGCGATCGATGCATCGGCTCAACGTGGTCACGAAATCTTCCAGCCGCGTGTTCATGCCCGTTTCGGGATTCATGCGCCCGTGGGTAAAGCCGCTGCCCATGTGAATGTCTGACAAATGCAGCACCGCAACCATCGCGTCGCCCTCAAGAGTACAGATGCACTCTCAAGTTTACTCACTCTCGCCAAAATGCACCTGAGCGATCAAAAATTGCCAGCGGCGAGGGGACGGTTCCCGACAGCAAGGGGACGGTTCCCTGCCGGATCACCCAACACAGTCGGGAGTGATTCAAGGGAACCGTCCCCTGAACCAAGAAGGGAACCGTCCCCTGATCCAAGAAGGGAACCGTCCCCTGAACCAAGGGAAGACGTTCAACTCTTGACCTGACGACGGGCACCAGCCAGTAGGATGGAAATTGTTGGAGTTTTGCTCAAGGGCTGACCGCGCCATGAAGTCCGTAATTTCGGTAAATATTCCCCAAAATCCTTACGATGTGGTGATCGCGCAAGATGCCATCGATCATGTGGGTGCATGGCTGACCAACCCTGATCAACCTCGGGTCAAGCCGGGGCAAAAGTTGCTGGTGGTCTCAAATCCAGTCATCTTTCGACATTACGGCGATCGCCTCGTCCAGTCTTTAGCATCGGTGGGCTATCAGGTCAGTACCTGCATTTTGCCCGCAGGGGAACGCTACAAAACCCTCCGCTCCATCCAAAAAATTCACGATGCGGCCTACGAGGCCAAGCTGGAACGCAAGTCCGCGATGGTGGCCCTGGGGGGCGGGGTAATCGGCGATATGACGGGGTTTGCGGCAGCGACTTGGCTCCGGGGCATCGGCGTCATTCAAGTGCCGACTTCCCTCTTGGCGATGGTCGATGCTTCCATCGGCGGCAAAACTGGGGTCAATCATCCCCAAGGCAAAAACTTGATCGGGGCCTTTCACCAACCGCGTCTGGTCGTGATTGACCCCACAGTGCTCGACACGCTGCCGGCTCGCGAGTTTCGGGCGGGCATGGCCGAAGTGATTAAATACGGCGTGATTTGGGATTCCGAATTGTTTCAGGCTCTGGAGCAGGCTCCCCGGCTCGATCAGTATCGCTATGTTGAAGGCGAACTGCTGCAAATGATTTTGACGCGATCGTGTCAGGCCAAGGCCGATGTCGTTGCTCAGGATGAAAAAGAGTCGGGACTGCGGGCCATTCTCAACTACGGGCACACGATTGGTCATGCGGTCGAGAGCGCGACGGGCTATCGAGTCGTGAATCATGGCGAAGCGGTGGCGATCGGCATGGTGGCCGCTGGCAAAATTGCCACGGCTCTCAACCTGTGGTCGACCGATGACGAGCAGCGTCAACACCAACTCATCGAAAAGACGAAACTCCCTACCACCATTCCCAGTCAGGCGGGGACCGAAGCGCTGATCTCACTGCTGCAAGGGGATAAGAAAGTCGAGGATGGTCGCGTACGATTTATTCTACCGAGGGCGATCGCCGACGTTTTCATCACCGATCAGGTCTCTAATCAAGACATTCGCCCCGTGCTAGCCGCCATGACTACCCCGTAAAAATCCACACTCATTCACCCGTCCACCCACCCACTCCTACACTTGCTATGCAACTCCAAGACCGCAACCCCGCAACCGCTGCCCAGAACACTCTGACGACCCGCACCGCCACCGTCAGCCGCACCACGGGCGAAACCGACGTCCACGTCGCCATCAACATTGACGGCACTGGGCAATGTGACGCGCAAACTGGAGTGCCGTTTTTGGATCACATGCTGCACCAAATCGCCTCCCACGGCTTGTTTGACCTTACCGTCCACGCCAAAGGGGATTACGAAATCGACGATCACCACACCAACGAAGATGTGGGCATTACCCTCGGCATGGCACTGAAACAGGCCTTGGGCGATCGCAAAGGCATCGTCCGCTTCGGCCATTTCGTCGCCCCGCTAGATGAATCGTTAGTGCAAGTCGCCTTAGACTTTTCCGGTCGTCCCCATCTCAGCTACGGGTTGGAAATTCCGACCCAGCGAGTCGGCACCTACGACACCCAGCTCGTACGGGAGTTTTTCGTCGCCGTGGTAAATCACAGCCAAATGACCCTGCACATTCGCCAGCTCGACGGCATTAACTCGCACCACATTATTGAGGCCACGTTCAAAGCCTTTGCCCGCGCCATGCGCATGGCCACCGAGGTTGATCCGCGCCGGGCCAGCCAAATTCCCAGTTCTAAAGGGGTGCTGTAAGGGATTGGCGAGAACATAACCTCCCAGTTGAGGACGGGGGACGGGTAGATGAGTGAGTGGGTCGATGGGGCCGTGACGGATGAGGAGGTTGGGGCGCTTATTTTGAGAATGTCCCTCAGCTTTAACGACAACACTGAAAGGCGATCAGCGACCCCGCCAAGCGTGATGAGCCCCGCCGCTCGGGCCGCCGTTCCGGTTTCTGGAGAGTCAGAATGCAGACGTTTACCCGCGATCGCGGCCCGCAAACCACAGGGTCGGCCTTTGTCAAGGGCTGCTGCTCAGAAATCTGGTTATGCGATTTGTCCATCAATTGACGGTGTCAGGACAGTCCATTAATTCGTTAACTTTTGTGACAGATGCGGTTGATGCCTAGCATTTGGCCGCTTGCAGTTAGACGAGGATTGTATGACTTACCTAACTTTGGATGAAGTCAAACAACCACTTCAGCAGTTTGAACAATTCGATGCTGATACTCAGTTAGCCATCTTGTGGTATGGCTATTTAGACATCAAGCAAAGCTTGGTGCCTGCGCCTAGTCATGCCGTCGAAGATTTGGCTCGGGTGCTGTATAACCAAGTTGCTCCCCTCACCCATGAAGCGCAACTACAAGCGCAGCGAGATATTGCTAACCGCGCTGACATTGAATTGAGCCGCCAATATGGTGCGCTAAGTCCTAGTGCCAAACTAGAGTTTTGGCTGCTCCTGGCCCAAGGCATGGAGTCGGGTGACATCGTCAACGTCCCTGACAATTACACGTTGCCTGAGCACTCACAAGAATTTATGGGCACTTTCAAGGCGCTTGATTTTGAGCAGCAGATCAATTTTGTCCGCAATGCGGTGAGCAAGATGGGTTTGAATCCCGCCATTGTGTAAGCGACTGCGCCCATTGAATTGAAGCATTCCTTCAACGGCCACTCAGCGATCGCTGAGTGGCACTTTTTCTGAAGTCCTGACAGTATGGTTGGGTACCGCACCGTCTGTGACGTTCTACTCACAAGCAGGCAACTAGGCAAGCACTCATTAAGTGTGGCGGGTGGCGTCTTGATGGAGCGATTCGTCGTTTCTAATTCGCCATTGACGATTCACTGGACCGTAAGGAAGCAAATTGTGCATCTTCCCGAAGACCCCGACACTCAACCCGAAATCAACATCGTGCCCATGATCGATGTGATTTTTGTGGTGCTGATCTTTTTTATTCTGTCGAGCTTGTTTCTCACACGGGCCGAAGGCTTACCCGTCAATCTGCCGGGGGCCGCCACCAGTGAAAACCAACTGCAACAGCACACCTTGACGCTGACGATTACCAGCGGCGGTGATTTGCAATTGGGGAACGAAGCAGCCACCTTGGAGACGCTGGTACAGCAGGTGCAAGACCGCCGCGTAGGCGATCGCCCCCTGTTGCTGATCATTCGCGCCGATAAAGAGGTGCCACACGGGCAGGTGATTGCGGCGATGGATCAACTGCGGCAGGTGCCGGATTTGGAGTTAGCGATCGCCACTCTCCCCGAGGCTGCCGCAGCACCGCCTTAATCTTGTCGGTTCTGCTATCATTCAGTGCAACCCACTAGACTTAGCGGCCCAGCAAGGGTGGAAGCACTAAAGACGTTACAAAGTATCAGGAGCAATTCTCAATAAGAAAATCTTCTTGCAAATTTGGGGGATCACTCGCTATTATTGTCAACAAGGCGTCACTGTTGAGAGGAAAATCACGTGGCTTATACGGCATCGGCTCTCAAAGCTGAGTTGAACGAACGCGGGTGGCGCATGACCCCTCAGCGGGAAATTATTCTCGAAACATTTCAGAATTTGCCGAAGGGCGAGCATCTTAGTGCTGAAGATTTGCGCGATGTGTTGAAAGATGAAGGTGAGCAAGTCAGCTTATCGACGATTTATCGCAACCTCAAGCTCCTAGCCCGCATGGGGATTTTGCGAGAGCTTGAGTTGGCGGAAGGCCAGAAACGCTACGAGATTAACCAGCCTTCTCCTCACCACCACCACCATCTCATTTGTGTTCGCTGCAATAAAACCATCGAGTTTAAAAATGATTCGGTATTGAAAGCCGGTGCGCGCACCGCTAAGAAATCAGGCTATCAATTATTGGATTGCCAACTGACCATCCATGCGGTGTGTCCCACTTGTCAGCGATCGCTGCTGCCCGTCTAGCGGCGATCGCCGTTGCTAAGGCAGCCAGGTGGGTTGTTGGCCCGCTAGTGACAAAATGTTCGGTTCGGTGACAGTCGGAACGCCGGCTAACCGCTGCTCTGTGGTTTGAAACAACGGCAGCAGAACGGTTTGCACGCGCTCATTCGCAGGGTTGTCATCGGGGGACAGCGCGACGGCCAAAATGGCGGCCAAGCCATCGGGGGAAACATCCATCGAGACTCGGGCCTGAGGCGGAAAGTTGAGCAGCCTCAGGGGTTGCGGCTCATCAGTGAGGGCGATCGCGGCCAGAAAAGGTTGCTCCTGGTACTCTTCGCTCGGCAGCAAATCACTGGCTAGTACATACAGAATGCGATCCGTCGGATCGAACTCGGCACTGATAATTGAACCGGTGGCGTCCAGCAGTTCCGTCTCTTCCCCTTGGCTGGTGACCAATACGAGAGTTTCGACAAACCGCCTTTCCGGGTCGTTCTGGTTGAAGTTCACCATGGCGGCGGCGGTGCCATCGCTGGTGATGTCAAACACGCGGCCAAACTCCGGCAAAAAGTCCAAGGGCTCAGCGGTCGCCGTGGCTGAAGCGTCGGGGTCAAGCGGAATGACGGCGGTGCCCTGGCCCTGCAACATCAATAAACTAGCGCTGTCGGGGCCAATCAAAAATTCACCGCCCGGTTCGGTGTCCAAGGGGCGAGGGGCGTTGTCTTCTGTAATCACCCACGGACCAAAATCCGCCGGATTCGCTTGATTCACTCGCTGCACGACAATGGTTTGCCCATCGGGAGACAAGTCAAACGCCAGATTTTGGTACCCGTTGCTGCCCAAAATCGGGGTCACGGCTCCCATTTCCCCCGGGGCAAAGCTGACGGTGCGATCGCTGTTCACGGTATCTTCTGGGGGCAGGGGAGCCAAGCCCGTCGCCACGGCATAGAGTTCAGCGGCAGGCGGTGCGGTCGCTGGGTCGCCCTCGATCGCCGAAATGGCAGAAAAGAGCAGGCGATCGCCCAGCGGATAGGGTTCAAAATCGAGCACCTGCCAGTCTGGCGAGGTCAGCGGTACCGCTGCCGCCTCTTGAGAAAAGTTGCTCAGCATTAATCGACCCGCTTCTGCTCCCTCACTGCCGATGTAGGCGATCGCGCGATCGCGGCTCTGAAAATTGCCCTCAAACGGTTCAAATTGCATTTCATCGTCGGCATCGGCAAAGCGATCGCGGGCTTCCGGTACCGTGACCGCATAGGATTCGCCGTAGGGAATGGGCGCATCCAGGGTGTAGGCCAGTCGCCGCCCCGCCCAACTGATCCGCCCCGGCAAATCCGGGGTGATCTGCAAATTGGCTTCGACGCTGTCAGGATCCATCGGGCGCGTGAAGGTGAGGGTGAACGCGACATTCTCGGCTCCCACCGACCGTTCTTGCCAGGAAAATTGCTGCACTCTAGCCCCAGCGTGATCGCCCAACAGTACCAGCAACGCCGCCAACACCAGCAGCCCAGCCATGAGAGCCAAGGCCACTCGGTCTAACGGCAATCGCCACCGCCGATAAGTGCGGCGAGCAGTCCGGTCAAAACTCATAGGGATTCTGGGGTTCAGGGACAGTGAGGACTTCCTGCGGCGCAATCACGAGACGACGCTGACCATCGAGGGTTTCGGTCTGCATTGCGCCTTGCACAGAAATCCAGCTATCCGGAGGAAACTCGGTGCGATCGCCCGTCAGTGCGACAGGCAGGCCGACCGGATAGGCGTCAGCGGCGCAGCAGGTTAGCACAAACCGCGCCACCATCAAATAGTTGTCGTCCCACTGGGGCGGATGAATGACAAACCCGGTAACGTTGACGGGTTGGTCGGTGTAAGCGTCCGGCTCAGGATACACATTCAACGTCCGAATCCAGTCGATGAGGGAGCGCTCAGCGGGGGGCGTCTGGCGGGCAAACTGCTGGGGCTGCGATCGCGTCAGCGCCACCGGGTCGGCAATGCCTCGGGCCAAAGCCGCCTCACTGGCAAAGGGACGCGGCACGTAGATGAGGCCGAAGACTGCGATCGCCAGCAACACCATCAGACTCCATTGGCGCGGTAACAGCGCAATGTGAGCCCCAGGGTTAGCACTCGCCGGTGAGGGCCGGAATAAGGTCACGCCCCGCCAGAGGCCCATGCCCACCAAAACCCAACCCGCGCCAATGGCCAACCAGTGATAGTCCGGGTGCAGCAGCACCGCCAGCCGCCCACTCCACCAATAGCGCAGCAGCATCAGGCCCCAGAGCAGCAGCGCTAGGGTGTCCCAGACCGTGGGCCAGTGTAACATCCGTTTCATAGGCAGCAAAGACTCACCAACTCGTGTACGAATTGACGGCTAAGGTCAACACAAAGGTCAATTGCGCGGCCAACACAAACAGATACATCACCGCCCGCCCCTTAAAAGTAGTCAGCAGTAGTGAAATATTTTTCAGGTCGATCATGGGGCCAAAGACGAGAAAGGCCAGAATCGAGCCGCTGGTAAAAAGGGACGAAAAGGACAGAGCAAAGAAGGAGTCCACCGTCGAGCAAATGGACACCACCCAGGCCAACAGCATCATCGCCAGGATGGAGGTGATGGGGCCTTGCCCCAGGGCCAAGATCCACTCACGGGGAATGGCGACTTGAACAGTTGCCGCGATCGCGCTGCCAAACACCAATACGGCTCCCAATTCCCGAAACTCTTGCAGCATCATTTCCAACACGGCCTGCGCTTTGTCATGCCAGGACTGCTGCGGTAACGCCGTCGTTGCGCCCAGGGTCGCCATCATCGGCTGATCGAGCTTGAGGGTGCCCGTGGACTGCAGCAGAAAGTCGCCGCCGCTGAGCAAAGAACTGCCGCTGCCCACGAGGGCGGGTTCGGGCTTGGGGTCGGGATTGGGAAGATAGCGGGCGATCGCCGGTTGCAAAAAGGGCCGCATATCTTTTTGGACGCTGAACACGCAGGCAATGGTCACTGAGATCAGAATCGTTAAGCCCACTCGCCAAAACACCATGGCAGGCTGATCACGAAAGGCTACCCACGTCGCCCAAAAGACAATCGGGTTGACGGTCGGGGCTGCCAGCAAGAAACCGATCGCCAGGGCTGAGGGGGCTCCCTGCATTAGTAACCGCCGCGCCACGGGCACGTTGCCGCATTCACACACGGGAAACAGGCAACCAAATAGACTGCCGGAAATCGCCGCCAACACGGGATTTTTGGGGGTGTAAGCGATCAGCTTGCGTTCATCGACCAAGACCGCTAGCAGGCTCGAAAAAGCCACGCCTAACAGCAGAAACGGCGTGGCTTCGACCAGCAAACTCAGAAATAACGTCAGACCTTGATTGAGTTGAGACATTACAGCCCAAATTGAAAGCTAGCTCCGGTCATCTGCCTCAATGACGGCGATCGCGCCAACATTGCTCGGCAATCTCACTATGATAATGCGTCTTGATCCCCACTGTGTGGGATCCCCGCATAACCGGGTTGCGGCGACTTCTGGGCATCGATCTTAGCGATGCGGCGTTAAATCAGGAGGGGGCTAGTGAGTAGACGATGTCTGCGAGGGCGACTATCACCAGCCGCAGCATTACCACAAGCGAATTTCAGCCACGCTGATGTTGCCCGATAGACACACATCAACATCGGCACCGGGATCACGAGCGCGATCGCCATAGCGTCCCGTGTAGTGAAACTGCCCGTCTTCGACTTTGAACTCGGTCGGCAGGGGCTGAGTGCAAGTGGGACACATCACGATATCAGGGTCGGGATCATCGGCCTGCAAATGGGGCAAATTCACATTCCAAAACTGTCCCGGTGCCGGTTTCGACTGCATCAACTGATGCAGCACCTTGTTCGCTAAGCGAGTGGCGACCGACCAATCAATCGGTTGCCGATTGTGGATGTAGTGGGAAATGGCGATGCCCGGCACCCGCAACAAGGTCGCCTCGCGCACCGCCGCGACCGTACCCGAAACGTGAATGTCAGCCCCCATATTGCCGCCCGCGTTGATGCCTGACAGTACCCATTGCACATCGGGATACAGATAACTCACGGCCACGCGGGTGCAGTCGGCGGGGGTGCCCGCGATCGCGTGTTCCGTCGCTTGTCGCTGGTCAATGGCGATCGCGCCACCGCGATTGAGCTGATGGCTACAGCCAGATAAGGGGCGATCGGGAGCGACGATCGCGGTCACCTGTTCGGGTAAGGCCGCCTGTAAAGCCCGAATACCAGGAGCGTCGATGCCGTCGTCGTTAGTGAGCACTAGGGTCATGTGAGGGAAAAAGTGGGTTGGCGGAGTCTGCCCGGAGAGCTTGGGTAACAGGGGGGGGTTAGGGATCTGCAACTAAATAAAGTACCCGCTCAATCCGGTTTCGACTTCGCTCAACCTACCAGTATCGAGAGTTGAGCGGAGTCGAAACTCGGTTCATGGGGATCTT
>NZ_JACSWC010000235.1 GCF_016888165.1 Halomicronema sp. CCY15110
ACCTATCCTTTATTCGCATCTTTTGTAACAATTCCAAAGTCACTAAAAGCTATTGACAGCAATAGTTTGAGCGTTTCCCCAAGAAAATCACGCTGGGTCTCAGCCGTGGTTTCGGCGAAGTTTGGTAACGAACTGACGAAGTTGGTTAAAGTTGAATTGATTTAGTTGAAGTTGATTGAAGCTAAGTAAACTCCGGCTAAAACGTTTAGAATGCTTATGGTGCAA
>NZ_JACSWC010000236.1 GCF_016888165.1 Halomicronema sp. CCY15110
GGCGCGATTGACTTCGACCAACTACGCGAAGAGAATCTCGATAAAGGTGCCGTCTACGAAGTTGTCGCCATCGACTTTGACCAACTGCGCGAAGAGAACCTAGACAAAGGCGCAATTGACTTTGACCAACTACGGGAAGAAAACTTAGATAAAGGGGCCGTCTACGAAGTTGTCGCCATCGACTTTGACCAACTGCGCGAAGAGAATCTCGATAAAGGTGCCGTCTACGAAGTTGTCACCATCGACTTTGACCAATTGCGGGAAGAGAACCTAGACAAAGGCGCGATTGATTTCGATGAACTGCGCGAGGAAAACCTTGAGAAAGACGCCATCGCATAATGGCTCGTCCCCTCAAGCCGGAGATGGGGCGCTATCTCCATCTGTTTGATGAACTATGTGCAGAGGGCCGAGACTCAACTCACCGCCCCGCCCAATCGCCCCCGGCCATGGCTTGGCCTCCAGCTAGTAGCGCCCCATCTCCCCCGACAGCCTAACCCCCACGTTGTTCCCTGCTCCCTCACCGATTCCAGCCCCCTTGATGACCATCGTGGTTGAGGGGGCTTTATGCCGGCTGGGTGGGCGAACTCCGGCGAGTCCATCCTCTTGACGCACCCTAAACCTCTAGCCGTTATCGACTAGAGGTTTTCGTTCATGTGAGCGGCGGTAGGGAATGCGCCCGGCGCTAAAGGGCTAATTTATCGACAGAAAATATAGAAATATTGAGAGCATTAAGAACAAAGAATAATCGAGTTTCAAGTTATGAGTTGATTTAAAACAATGACAGCATCCAGAACGGTCTCATTGAGTGATCTCCTCATCTGGGTTGAGCCTTTATGGAGTGGTCTCGATAATCATGACGGTAACTACACGCCCCGTCCTATCGATGTCCTAACTCCCTGCTACTGATACAGAGGAAATATCAAAAACCTGATTGGATGCTGTCATGTTAGATGACGTTTCAGACGTTAAATCGATATCAAACCTCCTATTTAACGTGGACTGAACGGTCATTTGGAAGCGAAGCTCATCGCTTCTTGATTACTAGAGTACTCCCGTCGCGATGAGAATGTGACTGCTGCAAATAAAGTTAATTCTCTCTCGCCAAAATGATAGGTGACAGCGGGTTATTCTCCGTAAACCTACCCACCATTGAGGTGAAACCGACCGGCGATCGCCCGCTTGCCCCAAATCTACGGACCTTGGCTTCACAAAGCGGCATAGTGCTGACGATACTGTTGGAGTAGGTGATTGATTTGTTGGCAGGCCTCCGCATAAGCGCAGCCTTGCTGCCGTTGTCGCCAGGCGACCAGAGCCGCATAACTGGCCTGCTGATGCATTAGTTCGTGAAACTCATCGGGAAGCGGCGTCATGGATTACTCAGAGTGAGAATGAGGTTGCCGCACGGTAACGACAACCTGGCGATACATCATTGTGCCGCAGCGGCAGCGCCACCTTGGAGTCGCGCCCGGGCCGATGCCCCTGCGACATTGCCGAAAATGATGGTTGGCGATCGCCCCTTTCTGGCTCTGCAACTCTCATGCTGCCATTCCACACTGCCCAAACCTTGCCGAAAATGACCCTTTTCGGCAAGGACATCGATCTGCTCGATCAAGTCTGCTCCTCAAAGTCACGGCCCAATAAGCGCTGGTACAAGCGCTTAAAGAACTGCCAGAGATCCTGATGACTCAGCTTTTGGGCGAATTGGAGTAATTGCTCAACGTTGTACACCTTGTCACCATCTGAGTCTGACAAGGGCCGGCAAAGCCGCTGATTGATGGCATCTTCAATAATCTGCTGCTTCTCAGACGGCGTACAGCGTTCATAAATTCGCCGCAGCGTCTCGACAGAATGCCCCATCATGTAGGCGAGTGCCCGCAATTCCGCATCCGACAATCCCACCTGAATTGCCCAGGTCGCCCAAACATAGCGAAAGGTATGAGGCGTCATTTTCTTGCCAATGAGCCGAAACGAATTACTGCGAATTGATTTAGCATAGGTCACTTGGGACATCAGCTTCCCAGACTGCTTTCCAACGAAGAGATACCCCCATCGCCACACACACCCATCCGGGTCTCGTGCTTCTGTGTCTTGAGGGTTGAATTCTACGCGCCCCTTCGTAATCCATCGGCCCATCTTGCCCTGCAATTCCGGCTTTGTCCCCTCATAGAGCTGCCGCGTTGGGAAAGGTCCAGGTAGCCATAACCCCTCAAGATACTCTTCCAGATAGTCATACAGGCAGCGCCCATCGTGAAATTGGCGATTGGGCAAAATGACCTGAAACCGCCCATGCTTCCGCTTCGTCTTGTAGCCCTGAATGTCCCTTACCCAAACCCCATCGGGATAGTGCCGACCGCGAAATTGATAGGTCCGATATAAATAAACATCGGTTACTTTCCTGCGGCGGTTCTTCTCTCGGACTGCATTAGGGGGCAACGGATAATAGCAGCCCTCAGTCGGCACATTATGAGGTTTTGCGAGCGGACAACTGAGCGCGATCCGTGTCATGCGGTCGTCCTGGGAGCGTCGCGGAGGATTAATGCCAATTAACGCCAGTTTGAGAAAGTGCTGATATTTGTGGGCAAGGGTGTGAGGCTTCTGAAACTCGCCTCGATAACTGCGTGGCCGACACTCCTGCCGAATCGGCTCCACCACCTTTTCCTGTACGACCTCTAACGCCGTCATCCCCTCTGGCGTGTCAGGCCATTTCTTACTCCAGTCAGCGACGGATTCTCCTCCCTCCATCCATTCATCAATTTCTTGAAAAACGACCTTGAAGTATTTCTGCAAAGACTTAAATAAGGGCAAGTGCTCATACTCATCCTCCGTGTCCACCCAATGGGCGTACTGCACTCGCCCAATCGCCTTGACTATTAGACGACAATGAGCCTGTCGGCTGACGACAACTAGAGAGGCGGATTTATTGATTTCGTCATCTGGATCCAA
>NZ_JACSWC010000237.1 GCF_016888165.1 Halomicronema sp. CCY15110
CTGCAACTAAATAAAGTACCCGTTCAATCCGGTTTCGACTGCGCTCAACCTACCAGTATCGAGAGTTGAGCGGAGTCAAAACTCGGTTCATGGGGATTTTTTTTGGCGCGCAAGTCCCTTAGCTCACACCCGAAACCCTCTTTTGAGGGAGGGGACGACAACCCCCACATATCTCTGGCCCTCACCTTTGCAGTCCTCCTCGCCCGAAAATGGCTACTAAGTACACATAAATCCCTCCTGGGCTAGTGACCATCCCTGAAAGATGGCCTCAAATTTCCTGAGCCCCT
>NZ_JACSWC010000238.1 GCF_016888165.1 Halomicronema sp. CCY15110
CACAGATGGCTCCCCTTCTCAATCTGAGAATCTAGCTACATCAATACTCTCAGGACTTTTCTGCACCACTAAGGCTTACTGCTGTCAGGCATTCAAAAACTGGTTGAGGTCTTCAATCACGCGGGGCAGTTCGGCTTCGGTAGTGAGGCGTAGGCGATCGTCGCGCACGGTGATTAGCAACTTAGCCGCAAACGGGCTGGGCCAAATATTCGGATTGCAGAAGACTTCGAAAAACACATCGCCGGTGTGCTGATATTCCATCGAGGGGGCCACGGCTCGCTTATCAGCGGTCGGAGGCTGGGCGGCGATCGCCTTTAGTTGGCCCACCAATTCCGTCAGGGCCGCTTTCAGATCCTGGCCAGCGGCGTGAGAAAAATTGAACCGCACCGAACCTTGCAACAGGTTGAGCGTGATTTGCGTGACGGTGGTTGAAGTCATGGCCATCTCAATAAGCAGCTAGTCCTATTTTGTGGGCAAACCGGACGAAAATAACGGGTCTTAAGGTTGGGTAAAGGTTGCGGTCAGTCCATCGTCAGCACGACTTTGCCCATGCCGCCACCGCCGCGCTGAATCCACTCGTGGGCGGCAACGGCCTGACTCAGGGGAAACGTTTGATCCACATGAATGTGCAGCTTGCCAGCGTCCAACCATTGGGCACAGTTCGCCAAAATCTGGGCTTGATGATGGCGCGCTTCCGGCAGGTACTGAAGTTGGGGCGTCAGCATCAGCTCAAAACTCACCCGCAGGTTGCGATCGCGCGCGACTTGCCAATTCGTGGTGTCGGCGGGGGCGAGCAACGTCACCACATCGCCGCCATATTTCACCGCCTCGAAACTCTTCGCCAACACCGATTGCCCCACTGTATCGAAGGCGATATCCACCCCTTGATTGTCCGTCCAGGCCATAACTGCCTGGACAAAATCCATGCGGTTGTAATAAATGCAGTGGTCGGCCCCCAAATGAGTGGCAAAGCGGGCCTTGTCTTCCGAGCTGATAGTCGTGGCAACTTGGGCCTCGCGGAGTTTCGCTAGTTGAATCGCCACATGTCCCACGCCGCCCGCCCCGGCATGAATCAGCACTCGCTGGTGGGGTGCTAAGCGGGCGCGATCGTACAGGGCTTCCCACGCCGTGAGCAAGACGAGGGGAGCCGCCGCCGCTTCGGCAAAGCTGAGGCGAGCCGGTTTGAGGACAACATCGGACTCGGACACCACGGCATATTCGGCATAGTTGCCGCGATCGCCCCCCAATCCCCCGCTACAAAAGAACACCTCATCGCCGGGACTAAAGTGGCGGACGCGATCACCCACGGTTTCCACCACCCCGGCCCCATCACAGCCCAACACCGTCAAGTCGGCACCTGGCACCAACGATCCCCGCCCCCGAATTTTGGTATCAATCGGGTTCACCCCCGCCGCTTTGAGCTTCACCAAAATATCGGTGTCTTGCCGCAGGGTGGGTAGCGGCAGTTCAGCCAGGGTCAACACCTCAGTGGCCCCCGGCGTTTTGAAAATACAGGCTTTCATACTGAGCAATCGATGGCTGTGATCGGACTAGACGGTACGACATTTTGCCCCATCACCGGAGCGTTGCCCCCAGAGAGGCCGCACGGTCGGTTTAGAAGCTACCGGAGAGGGCGGCGACACAGCGATCGCAAATGGTGGGATGCTCACTGGACTGGCCGACGCTGGTGGAGTAGTTCCAACAGCGATCGCATTTCTCGCCAGCGGCATCCCCCACGCCGACCCCGATATGATCCGCCTCGCTGCGGTACTTCGCCTCGGTCAGCTTGTCCGGCGTCTCCAGTACCTCGACCTGCGACACCAAAAAGAGATACCGCAGCTCATCCACATGGACGCTGCCCGTTGCGACAGAGTCCGCTGGATTCATCGCATTTAGGGTTTGCCGTAGCGCCGGATCGGTCACATAGAGCAGCACTTTCGCTTCCAATGAGGACCCGATCGCTTTCTCCGCTCGCGCCTGCTCCAGCACTTTGTTCACTTCCTGCCGCACTTCCCGCAGTTGCGACCACTTTTGGGACAGTTTCGGTTGCCGCCAGGTGTCTTCTAGCGTGACCCAGCCCGCCTCAAACACCGATTGGGTCGGCGCGGCATAGGGCAGGTTTTGCCAAATATCCTCGGCCATGTGGGAGAGCACGGGGGCGATCGCCCGCGCCAGATTCTCAATGATGACCGCCAGCACCGTTTGGCAACTGCGACGCCGGGGAGAATTGGCATCACTGATGTACAGCCGATCCTTAGCCGCGTCCAAGTAAAAGTTGGACAGGTCTACCACACAAAAGTTCTGCACCGTTTGGAAAAATCGGAAGAACTGGTAGGTATTAAACGCATCCGTCACTTCGTCAAAGATTTCGGTGACGCGATGGAGCATATACTGATCCAGCTCCGGCATTTCTCCATAGGGGATGGCGGCTTTCGCTGGATCAAAATCGTGCAAATTCCCCAGCAAAAACCGGGCTGTGTTGCGGATCTTGCGATACACATCGGCCATCTGTTTCAGGATGGTGTTGCCCAGTGGCACATCCGAAGAATAGTCCACCGAAGACACCCACAGCCGCAGCACGTCGGCCCCGTAGGCGGGTTCCTTTTTCTGATTTTTACCGCCCTCGATCACCACGCGCGGATCGATGACGTTGCCGATCGACTTGCTCATCTTGCGGCCCTGCTCATCCAGGGTGAAGCCGTGGGTCAGCACTTGCCGATAGGGGGCATGGCCGTTCACCGCCACACTGGTCAGCAAACTGGATTGGAACCAGCCCCGGTGCTGATCGGTGCCTTCCAGATACATATCAACGGGATAGCTCAGCCCCTCGCGCTGCTGGGCCACCGCCGCCCAAGAGGAGCCGGAGTCAAACCACACGTCCATGGTGTCCATGCCTTTGACGTAGGTGCGACCGTTGCTGCGATACGGTTCGGGCAACAAATCTTCGACGGGTAACTCCCACCAGGCGTCAGAGCCCTTCTCGGCAAAGAGCTGTTGAATATAGTTCAGCGTCTCTTCATTGATTAGGGGTTCATTGGTTTCACTGTCGTAGAACACGGGGATAGGCACGCCCCAGGTGCGCTGGCGCGAGATACACCAGTCGGCGCGATCGCTCACCATCGGCGTGATCCGGTTTTCCCCCTGGGCGGGAATCCAGGTGACTTCCTTAATGGCTTTCAGAGCCTCATCGCGGAACCCTTCCACCGAGGCAAACCACTGCTCCGTCGCCCGAAAGATCGTCGGCTTTTTGGTGCGCCAGTCGTAGGGATACTTGTGAACATAGGGTTCATGCTTGATCAGCGACCCGGCCTGTTCCAAGGCTTCGATGACGGCAGGGTTGGCGTCTTTCAGGACGTTTTTACCGGCGAACGGCCCGGCCTCCGCCGTCATATCGCCCCGCTCATCCACCGGACACAGCACGGATAAGCCATAGCGCTGACCCACGATGAAGTCGTCCTGACCATGACCGGGTGCCGTGTGCACTAAGCCCGTACCGGACTCAGTGGTGACGTAATCGCCCCCAATCACGATGGGACTCGTTTCGCCTCGTTTATCCGTCGGCAGGTGGTCTTGCAGGGGATGGCGGTAGGTACAGCCTTCGAGGTCTGCCCCTTTCAGTTCCGCTTTAAGGGTCAGTTCAGTGCCCATGATCGTGCTGAGGCGATCGCGCAAATCCTTCGCAATCAGCAGATACTTAAAGGGCTGGCCCGCCGCCACTGCCACCACGGCATAGGTGAGTTTAGGATTCAGCGCCACCGCCATATTGGCGGGAATCGTCCACGGCGTTGTCGTCCAAATTGCGACGCCGAGTTCAGATAGATAAGGCGCTAACGTCGGCATCGCCGCTTCAGCCGCTGCGACCATCGGAAATGCCGCATAGATACTCGGCGAAGTGTGGCCCTCGGGATATTCCAGTTCCGCTTCCGCCAGCGCCGTTTGCGATGTCGGGCTCCAATGCACCGACTTCAACCCCCGGTAGATGTAGCCTTTCAAATACATCTGGCCAAAGACGCCGATTTGCGCGGCTTCATATTCCGGCTGTAGGGTCATGTAGGGCGCTTCCCAATCCCCCCAGACGCCATACCGTTTGAAGCTTTCTCGCTGTTCGTTGATGGTTTTCTCGGCAAACGCTTTGGCCTTGTAGCGCAGTTTGATCGGGGTCAGTTTAGCGCGGGCCTCTGAGTCCATGTTTTGCAGGACTTTCAGCTCAATCGGTAGACCATGACAATCCCACCCAGGGATATAACGCACTTTGCGCCCCTGGAGGATTTGGTACTTATTGATGACGTCTTTCAGAATTTTGTTCAGCGCATGACCGATGTGCAACGAACCGTTAGCGTAGGGCGGCCCATCATGCAGCACAAACGGCTCACCCGGATTCTTTTCGGCCAGCTGTTCGTAAACCTGGTGCTCGCGCCAAAATGCCTGAATCTCGGGCTCCCGCTTGGCGGAGTTGGCCCGCATCTCAAACGTTGTTTGGGGCAACAGAACGGTTTCTTTGTAGCTTTGGGTGTCAGTCACGGCCAATAAAACGGGTGATTTTTGCACGGAATAATTATCTTTCACAGACCTCATCTCATCAAGCGATGCGGATGCCACTCTATGAAAAAGACATCTCTCTAGCGTAGGCCAGACCGATGAATTTGCGGGAGTTGTCCCCAAAATTCGCTCGTTATCGTTCCAGATCGCGTGAAAGCGCCAGCAGCCATTCCCTTAAAAGCGATGGCGCAGGCCGAAGAGATAGGCGTTGCTGCCCCCGATCGCATCGCCGAACTGTCGATAGGCCCCACTGCGGTGATGGATTCTCCCCGCAATGCCCCATTTGGGCGTATGCAGATATTCAATTTCTAACGCCAGGTAGTTGAGAAATTGCGATTCATCAGTGTTGTTGTCATCTTCAATTTCCGGCAGCAGCGTGGCATAAGACACGCCCTCAATCAAGGCGATACTCAAGCTGGGCGACCATTCCCACCGTAGAGCCAGAGCCGCCGTGCCTTCCCAGTGATTTTGGCGACCTGAGTGCTTCAGCAGCAACAATTCGCCCTCGATTTTGACGGTATTACCGCCGGCCAAAGTCCGGCTGATGCCTGCGCCAAACAGGCTGGAATCCTCCACTTCAATGCCTTGGAAAGTCAGACTCTCTTCGAGGTCGTTATTGGTCATGAACCCACCCCACGCAGTGGCTCGCCACTGAATAAAGTCATCCGGCGGGGTGGCGACTTCCGCACTAATTTCAGTTAAAGACTGGCCCGTGGGCTCTGGAATATAATCCTCGACCTGAAAGGGAACCGTGTCGGGTCTTTCAGTTGGTTTCAGCGGCTCAGGCGGGTCGAAGTCAGCGGCGTCAAAATTGGGGGTGAGGCTAGCTGGGGGAGCCACCCCTGGATCTGCCGTTCCATCTAAAAGATCCCCTTCCGTTTCAAAGTCGATCGCCGCCGGGGCGAGGTGCTCCACATTGATGACCGGCGGCGTTGAGGCGGTGGTCAGCGGGACTGCTGAAGCGGGTGGGGCGATCGCAGGGACGCTGGCTGACGGTCGGTCGGTCTGTAACTCGGCGGCAGTAGTGGCAAAAGAGTGAGGTTGGGCGGTGCTCGGGGCGACATCCAAACGTCGGACTTCGGCGCAGGCACTCTCCACCACGACCCATGACATCCCCACGGTCATGAGCAGGGCCAGACGAAGCGGAAGGCGCAGACAAAGATGACCCGGTGTAAACATCAATCGTAGGTATCTAGTTGTTGATGATGGATGGGGAGACTCCCGCAGCAGGCAGTTTGGAGCCCGCTAAAAACGTCTCACATAGACTGCCAGAGCGGCGGCGGATGCGGTCAATGTGCTTATTTAACCAGAGAATTCCCGCTGCGGAGCATTAATTCTGAGCGATCGCTCCCCGTAGCGGCAGCCAACCTTCAGCTCGTGGAGACATCGGACACCACGGCGCACTTTCAACTGGGTTTGGGTCATATCAAGCTGCCTGTCTGCGTCATGGGTGGCGGCTATCGAGTGAATTAGCGCGATCGGGGCTGGTGATCATCTTGAGATTGCATCGTAGACGCCAGAAAAATAAGCCACCCGCCAGGCAAAATTAGGCTTAACGCGACAATCAATCCCAACAGCCACGCCAGTGTGATTTTGAGACTGCTTATCAACAGGCCACCCAACCCCAATGCCCCCAACCCCATCGCCCAAAACCAGCGGCGCGTCGGCCCCGGTGGCAACTGCTTGGCCAAGGCCAGCTCCAGCATCCCTTGCAACAACAAAATCATACCCAACAGCGTCGATAGTGCCACATACCTCTGCAACAACGCGGTAAATAGTAGGAAACTCGCCACGACGTACAGCACTCCAGTGCTGACCTTGAGGCGAAATCCCGGTTCCGAGCGAGTTTGCCAACCGTAGACTAACCGTGCCCCGCCTGCCACTAAAAATACTCCAGACATTAAAAAAACAATGACGCCTGGGGCCTGGATGGCGGTCACGATCGCGGCTAACCCCAGTAGCACCAGCAAGACGCCAATGAGCAAAATACCCTGGGTGAAATCCTTGAAACGGTTATTCGACGAAGAGCTCATAAATTCTGGAGGCAGAAACCACGCTTTCACTCTAAAGCCTCCTTAAGCTTTGCATTGCCTCGTTAAAGAAAGGCAATGTCCACAGGCCGTTGATGCCTGCCGGTCATCGTAGAAGTAGCACTAAAAACGGGGCGTTGCGGCATTAGGAGCATGAACGCGACAGCGGGCCTCACTCCAGCCGCTCTCTACCCAAGGGCTCCAGCCCAAAGCTTTCGATCCTGCACCCAAACTGGACGACTTTAAGAATAGATACCGCAGTTCAGACCGCCAAACGCCAAGGGACTTGCGCAAAAAAAAGATCCCCATGGACCGAGTTTCGACTCCGCTCAACTCTCGATACTGGGAGGTTGAGCGAAGTCGAAACCGAATTGAACGGATTCTTTATTTCGTTGCAGAACGCTAAATTAGCCGACTTTATCCCCACATTCTGGGAGGGAGACGGGCGTTCAACCTCACCCAGGATGATGGAGTCGAGGGAGTGACCAGGCTATCAGTAACTGGTCGTGTCATTGGTCTGCATCCCAACTATCCCCAGGACGAGGGGCCACCGGACGGTACCTTGTCCAAGCTTTCAAACCCTGCCCTCCTCAGCTCCTTAAGCGGCGACCAACTGAAATCGCGACAGCTTGAACAAACTGGTGTCATGGGGAGTGCTGCCATCGACGGCGAGATCAGCGAGCATCTTACCCATCAGCGTGGTGAATTTGAATCCATGGCCCGAAAAACCCGCGCCAATCACAACCTGGGGATAGTTGGGATGCTGATCGACCACAAAATCTTTATCGGGAGTCAACGTGTAGAGACATCGGCGGGTCGAAATGAGTGGCCCAGCGACATCGGGAATGTACTGACTGGCCCAGTCGCGAATCCGCTCCGTCCACGCTTCACTGGGGGTGTAGTCCACTTCACTCGGGCTTGCGACCGTATCCCACCCGTAAAAGGTGGTGAGTTTGAAGCCGATGCTGGGGTCGGCGTGGGGAATGCCGTAGGGCATTTCGCCGTAGTCGCCGTTCATGTGGGCAAAGAAGACGGGAAACTTACCCGGTTCAAATAAACTCGGGTCTTTGGGCTGATAGAAGCCGAGTTGACAGGGCATGATTTTGAGGGGTAAATCAATGCCTTGTTCCGCCAGGACTCCCTTGGCCCAGCTGCCGACGGTGAGCACGATGCGATCGCACGTATACGTCTCATCTTCAGTTTGCACTTCCACCCCCGACTCCGACGGGGTGACCTTTAGCACAGGGGTTTGATCGAGGACTGTAGCCCCACGGGCTTGGGCCAGACGCACGTGGGCGAGGACACAGCGCGAGGTTTTAAGTAAGCCCGCATCGGGGTTAAATAGCCCCTCCATGCCGTCATCTAGCGCAAATTGAGGATAGCGTTGGGCAATTTCGGCTTTGTTGAGGTGCTCATAATCCAGCCGTGACTCATCCAGGCTCGCCTTCATGCGCTGCCAGGTATCCATTTCGGGCGAGCCAAAGTCCAGGCCGCCGGTTTTGATGTAGAGCTCTTCGTCGGCTTCGTCTTGCAGGGCAAACCAGAGCGGATAGGCATCCCGCATCAGGTTGACATAAATGGGATTGTCGTAGGTGTAGCGAATAACTCGGGAATTGCCGTAGGAGCTGCCGTTCTGGTGATCGAGCTCAAACTGCTCTAGCAGCAATACTTTTTGTCCAGCTTTGGCCAGGTAGTAAGCAGCGGCACTGCCCACGCCGCCCGCGCCAATTACGATCGCATCAAAATGCTGTGCCATGTCAAACCACGCTCCTAGAAGAAAGTTGCAGGGATAGAGTCTGCTAAGGCGGGTGATGAGGCTGGAGCAAACAAATCACAGGCCAGTGGAGAGCACTCCTAAGGACTGGCGGAAACGCTTAACCACTCGCAACCGAGTTAACGCCTGTGGGTGGGTGTAAGGTAGTGAATCTTAGAGCAGAGGCGCAATTAACCGGTCAACTACGCCTCTGAAACGGTTATGCCAAAAGGCTAGCGAACGACGGCTTCTGCCGCTTCTGCGGCCTCGGACTTCCGCAGCGCTTGTTTCACATGAATCACATCATGCTCATAGCTCAGCCCCTTGTAGATGCTGTAGCACATGATCAGCAGCACCACCGCAAAGGGCAACCCCGCACTGATGGCTGCCGTTTGCAAAGCTGACAGACCGCCGCCCAACAGCAGCGTCGAAGCCACTACCCCTTCGAGCACCGCCCAGAAGACCCGCTGCGGCACCGGCGACTCCAGCTTGCCGCCGGAGGCGATGCTGTCGACCACCAGAGAACCGGAGTCGGAGGAGGTGACGAAGAATACGACCACTAGAATAATGGCAACAAAGGAAGTAATGCCGGTTAAAGGGAGCTGATCCAGCATCACGAATAGGGCTGTGGCCACATTTTCAGACACGGCGGTGCTGATGATGCCGGCAGTGCCTTCGCTCAGCCCGAAACTCAAGGCCGTGCCGCCAAAGGCCGACATCCACAGAAAGGTCAGAGCAGTGGGCAGCAGCAGCACCCCAAGGATGAACTCACGCACGGTGCGGCCCTTGGAAATGCGGGCGATAAAAATGCCCACAAACGGAGCCCAGGATACCCACCAGCCCCAGTAGAAGACGGTCCAACCATTCTGCCAGCCGTTATCGTTAAACGTCTCAGTCCAGAAGCTCATGGTGGGCAGAGACGCCAAGTAGTAACCAGTGGTTTGCACAAAGGTGTTGAACAGAAAGACCGTGGGCCCCACCAGCAGCACAAACGTCAGCAGCACTGCCGCCAAAATCATGTTGAGTTCGCTCAGGCGGCGCACTCCGTTCCCCAGGCCTGATACGACCGAGGCGGTGGCAAAACCGGTAATGATCGCAATGAGGCCCACCTGCACGGGGGTGCTAATTTGCAGACCAAACAAAAAGTTCAAGCCCGCATTCGTCTGCTGCACGCCGAAGCCCAGAGAGGTCGCCAGGCCAAACAGGGTAGAGGCTACTGCCAACACGTCAATCGCATTACCCTGCCAGCCGTAAATCTTTTCTCCCAAGATGGGGTAAAACACTGAGCGAATGGTGAGGGGCAGACCCCAGTTAAAGGTAAAAAATGCCAGGGAAAGGCCGACCAAAGCATAGATGCCCCAGGCGTGGAGTCCCCAGTGGAAGAAGGTGACGCCCATTGCTTGCCGGGCGGCATCGGCGGTATTGGGCTCGATCGCCCCAACAATGACTGGCGGGTCTTGGAAATGGTAAATCGGCTCCGCGACGCTCCAGAACATCAGGCCGGTACCCATACCAGCGCTCATGAGCATGGAAATCCACGCAAAGGTGGGAAACTCTGGCCTGGCGTCGGGGCCGCCTAAGCGCACACTGCCCAATTTGGTTAAGGCAATGTAGACCGTAAACAGCAAAAAGAACGTCACGGACAGGATCATGAACCAGCCCAGCGTGCCCGAAATAAACGCCTGAACCGCCCCAAAGGCTGACGTAGCAGGCTCCTGAAAGAGCAGCGTGAACAGAACAAACAGTAGAACCAGGCTACCTGAAACCAGGAAAACCTCAGGGTGAAAATCGAACCCTCTTTTGGTGAAGTTGCGATCGCCGGGACGGCGAGTTAGATGGCGCGTAGGGGCATGTTCGGGCATCACAAACGGATGCTCTTCATGCCTTCCATGCCCATTGTTTTCAATAGTCATAGCAATTATTCAATTCTCGACACATCAACGGACAGCAAGAACGCGCCGATAAATATAAAACTGCGGCGTTTCTCACAGCTAGTAACTGATCACAAACAGCCCGACCTACTCATCTGCAGGCATTAAATGTTCTTCAACTGTCATTGCTGTACGTGATCACCATTCCTTAGACAACGCAAGCTTGTCAAGCACGCAGAGCACAGCGTTGCCGGGCTGCAACAACCGTAATCAGAGAAATCGTGACCAGCCCTACCAATAAATCGACGAACCAACTCAAAAAAACTAGGCGACAAAATCTCGACCAAGATTCAGCAAACTCTATCCAAGTCAAAACTAGGGGCTTTAATTCAGGAAAACTGTCGTTGCCGATACAGTTGTCACTACAAGTCATGAATCGTGGATTCAGATCGTCGTCAAGGCAGCTATAGACGGCAAAGACTTGGTCAGAAAGTAGCCTTCTCGGGCGCGCTATCAATGAAGCCCAGAACCCAATGCGGCCAAGATTACCGCACCTGTATTGACTCCACCGGCTAGGGACGGTGGCCCCTTGGCTGAAAGGATTTGAATAGTTCCAAGATGCCAGGCCTGGTGATGGTGTCAAACGGCGCAGGTCAGCACATCATGAAAAAACAAATGCCAAATTGTAAGCCAGAAAACATTATTTATTTTTTTTGGGCCTTATCTTTCCTTTTTAAGTCTTGTAATAACAAGTTGAGATAGCTCGTCATTACAAGGTGATAAATAGCTTTTGGGTTCTGGCTCGGCATCGGGATGTCCGGGCTGTTTTTACAGGTTGTCTTCGAAAAAGTCGTATCCAAGCGTAGCCACAGAGGCGAAGTATGACACAGGAAAATATCGCAGTTTACCCCCCTGACTTGACTTTGGTTGAGTGTCCTGAGACATCTCAAAGGGCAGAGGTTGATGTCGAATCAGCGGTCGTTCACTTAGATGATTATCGTCAGTTAGGTTTGCCCGCCGAGGCTTACACTAGCGAACGCTATTTGCAGCGGGAACGCGAGACGGTATTCAGTCAATACTGGGTGTTTGTGGGGTTGGCCTCTGATGTGCCCAACCCCGGAGATGTGTTGCCGCTGGAGGTGGCGGAGATGCCGATCGCATTGGTGCGCGATCGCGCGGGCACGCTCCGGGCTTTCCATAACGTGTGCAGTCATCGCGGTTTGCAGTTGGTTCAGTCTCCCTGCAATGTGCAGGGCAATTTGCGCTGTCCCTATCATTCCTGGGCGTACAAATTGGACGGCCAGCTCAAGAGCACGCCCCACTTCGGCGGCTATTACCAAGACACCTATGACGGCTTTGACCGCGACAGTAAAGGGCTCCAGCCGATTCGCTGTGAGCAGTGGTTGGATTTAGTGTTTGTGAACCTCTCTAGGGATGCGCCACCCCTGGAAGAATACTTGCAGCCGGTGATTGAACGCTGGGCCGCCTATGATCTCGACCAGCTCCGCCGCGAGCCCCGCGAGATTGGCTTTACCTGCGATGCCAACTGGAAACTGGCGATCGAAAACTTTTCGGAAAGCTATCATCTCACCTGGGTGCACCCAGCGCTGAATAGCTGCTCCCGCATGGAAGACCACTTCCGCTTTGAGGTCGGCGATGTCCATGTCGGTCAGGGGAGCTTGATGTACCAGAGTGGGGTAATTGAGGGGCGATCGCTGCCCACCTTTCCCAACCTGCCAGAGCGCCACAAAGAGACTGTGGCGGAATACGTCACGGTGTTCCCGAACTTAATGCTAGGCGTCCATCCCGACTATTTCCTCGTGTTTTCAGTTGATCCGCTGGGGGTTAACCAAACCCGTGAGCGCATGACCTTTCACTTCATTGGCGATGCTGCGATGACGCCGGAAAATGAGGCTCTCCGCCACCTCCCCATTGACCTGTGGCATGACACCAACGAAGAAGATATCGAGATGATTGAGCGGCTACAGCGCGGACGCCACTCCCCCCGTTTCGACGGTGGCTGTTTTTCCCCGGAATTGGAGCAGGCGGTCTATCGCTTTCAGCAAATGGTGGCCAAGGCCGTCGGCGAATAATTGCCGCCAGCCGTCGGATGAACCCGCAATATTCCGTCGGGGCAAGGCATCGTCGGAGTCCCTGATCGGACCAATCCAAAAAGTATTGGCAACGATGCCTCGCCCCTAACGATTGGGGGATGAGGAAAGCGATCGCCCTACCCATCCACCCATCCACCCATCCACCCTGCCACCCTGCCACCCATTCACCTCCTCCTACCTACCCACACCCCGGAGAACCCATGCAAACCAACGCCACCCTCGTCGTCATCGGTGCGGGCATCGTCGGCTGTAGCACCGCCTACCACCTCGCCAAACAGGGCTGGAAAAATATTGTCGTCGTGGAACAAGGCCCCCTCTTCGCCACCGGCGGCTCCACCTCCCATGCGCCTGGCCTGGTGTTCCAAACGAACTCGTCCAAAACCATGACCCAGCTGGCCCAGTACACCATCGAACTGTATAGCCAGCTCAGCACAGACGAAGGCCCCGCTTTTTACCCCGTCGGCGGTATCGAAGTCGCCTACACCCCAGAGCGGATGGCTGAGTTGCAGCGCAAGCTGGGCTGGGCCAAATCCTGGGGCGTTGAAGATGCGACCCTGCTGACCCCCGCAGAAGTCAAAGCCAAAGTTCCCCTCATCGACGCAAGCAAAATTCTCGGGGCCTACTACGTGCCCAGCGACGGCATCGCCAAAGCCCTGCGAGCGGCTGAAGCCATGGCGACTGAGGCCACAGCCGCCGGGGCCGCAGAATTCTACGGCGACACGACCGTGATGGACATTGAGGTGGTGGATGGACAGGTGACCGCGATCGTCACCGATAAAGGCCGCATCGAGACCAGCAAAGTGCTCGTCTGTGCGGGCATTTGGGGGCCGCGCATTGGCCGCATGGTGGGCGAAGTCATTCCCCTCACCCCGGTGCAGCACCAGTATGTGAAAACCGCCCCGATTCCTGAACTCGCGGGCGAAACCGAGGAAGTCAACTTCCCCATGGTGCGCCACCAAGATCACGCCATGTACTTCCGGCAGCACGGCGACTGTTGGGGCATCGGCTCCTATCAGCACGAACCGCTCTTGGTCGATCCGGACAACATCTTGCCCTATGCCGAAGCCCCCGTGATGCCGTCGGTCAGGCCCTTTACCGAAGAGCATTTCGGCCCCGCCTGGGAGTCCACGACGGAACTGTTCCCCGCTCTCAAGGACGCCGAGTTGACCTACAAAATCAACGGCATGTTCTCTTTCACGCCCGACAGCGGTTCGGTAATTGGGGAATCGACGAAGGCGAAAGGCTTCTGGGTAGCCGAAGCGGTGTGGGTCACCCACGGCGGCGGTGTAGGCAAAATCGTGGCGGAACTGATGACCACGGGCGTGCCCAGCCTGGACATTCACGAAATGGACATCCACCGCTTCCCCGCAGTCTGCCAGAGCAGCGACTTCATCACCCGCGCCGGGGCGCAGCAGTACGACGAGGTGTATGACATCATTCACCCGCTGGATCAGCAACTCCACTCGCGGGACTTGCGGGTGAGCCCGTTTTACCCCCGCTTACAGGAACTGGGGGCACAGTTCATCTTTAGTGCGGGTTGGGAACGGCCCCAATGGTTCAAGTCCAACATTGCGCTGCTGGAAGAGTACGACGTGCCGCCGCGCCACGGCTGGGCAACCAAGCACTGGTCACCGATTCAAGGGGTGGAACATCTGGCTACGCGGGAAAAAGTCGCTCTCTATGACCTCACCCCCTTTGCCAAGTTTGAAGTGACCGGCCCTGGGGTCGTGGACTATCTGCAAAATCTCTGCGCCAACGATATCGATAAACCCGTCGGCAAGGTGATTTACACCGCGATGCTGGACGAGAGCGGCGGCATTATGTGTGACCTGACGGTGAGCCGTTTGGGGGTCGAGAAATATTGGGTGGTGACGGGGGGTTCCGTCCACGGTCATGACCTGGCGTGGCTGCGATCGCACCTCCCCGCCGATGGTTCCGTGCAAATCACCGATGTGTCCTCTAGCTACTGCTGTGTTGGTCTGTGGGGGCCGAAAGCCCCAGCGGTGCTGCAAGCAGTCACTCAAACCGATGTTTCTAAACCCAAGTTCAAGTTCTTCACTCAGCAGCAGTTCCGCATTGGCAACGTTCCGGTGCTGGCGTCGCGGGTGTCTTACGTCGGTGAAGAAGGCTGGGAGATCTATGCCCCGACGGAGTGTGGCCTGAAGCTGTGGGATACCCTGTGGGCGGCGGGTCAAGCGCACGGCATCATCGCTGCTGGGGGGGCCGCCTTTGAAACTCTACGGTTGGAAAAGGGCTTTTTGCTGTGGGGCACGGACATCCACACCGAGTATGACCCCTATGAAGCGGGGCTGGGCTTTGCCGTGAAGCCGAACAAGGGCGACTTCATTGGCAAGGAAGCGCTGCTGCAACGGAAAGAATATGCCAGCCGCCAGCTCTGCTTCCTCACGCTGGATGATCCAACGGCGGTGGTGATGGGTAAGGAACCCGTCATCGCGGACGGGAAAGTGCTGGGTTATGCCAATAGTGCGGGCTATGGGTACAGTTTGGGACGCTGCGTGGTGTATGCCTATCTGCCACTGGGATACACTCAGCCCGGCACGCCGGTCTCGGTGGAATATTTTGGTGAGTCACTGTCGGCGACGGTGGTTGAAAAGCTGCTGTAAGTATCTAGGGGACGCACCCAGGGGACGCACCCCGTAAAGGGGTGCGTCCCCTGAATTTGATGGGCTGTATTCGATCTAATGAGGTATTCGGTATGCCTGTTATCGGACTCGAACTCATGTTTGTCTTGTTGTGGAGTTCTGGCTTCATTGGTGCCAAGTATGGACTGCCCTATGCGGGGCCGTTTACTCTACTGCTGATTCGATATTGCATTGTGGCGGGGCTGTTGGGGGCCTGGCTATGCATTCACAGCGATTTTAAGTTTGTTAATCGGGCCGCGATCGCGCGCGCGGCCATCATTGGGGTGCTGGCCCATGCCGTGTGGCTCAGTGCCGCCCTGGGCGGAATTGCCCTGGGTGTTTCACCGTGGATTGTGGCGCTGATTACGGCTTTGCAGCCGATGTTAACCAGCGTTTTGTCTGGCCCAATTTTGGGAGAGCGGATCTCACCCGTGCAGTGGTGGGGCACCTGTATCGGACTCGTCGGCGTGGTGGTGGTCGTCATCACCAAACTGGACGGGGCCGCTGATGTGTCGCCTTGGGGCTATGTGTTGCCCTTTGTGGCCGCAGCCAGCATGACTGTATCGACGCTCTATCAGCGCCACCTCAACGGTAACCATGCCATCCGGTTGCCAATTCTCAACAGTTTGTTTGTGCAATCGGTCACGAGTGCGATCTTCCTATGTCCCCTGGCGGTAATGATTGAAGGCGTGGAAGTGCAGTGGACTGGGCAGTTTATCTTTGCCTTAGCATGGCTGGTGATCATGCTATCGATTGGCTCTTATGGACTGATGCTGAAACTGCTGGAACATCGCACCGCTGCCCGGGTAGCAAGTTTGATGTATCTGACCCCGCCCACGACCCTAATACTGGGCTCGCTTTTGTTTGGGGACAGCATTACGTGGATTGATGCGCTTGGGCTGGTGATTGCGGCGATCGGCGTGACCCTGGTGTATCAGAGCACGATCAACTTGAAGCGGCGCATGCCCAGAGCAGATCCCAGACGTTACCTCAGCATGAAGCCTTAGGACAGAAGTTTTGAGTTCATAGTCTTGAATTTTGAATGTCTGCTCAACTCAGAACTCAGAACTCAAAATTGAGCATTCGGATTTATTGCAGTCCCAGATGTGAGCCAGCGCTATGCAGTTTTCGATGGAAGTGACGCCGAAGGTGGATGTGTCAGAGTTGCCGAAGACGGTGCGGGAGGTGTCGATTACGTATCTGCCGGGGGTGGACTATCGGGATGTGGTGGCGCAGGCGATGCGGTTGCGGCAGTTGGGCTTTGAGCCGATCGCCCACGTTCCCGTCCGAAGCATTGGCGATCGCCCCCACCTCGCCAATTATCTCGCCGCGCTCAAAACCGAAGCCGACATTCGCCAAGTGCTGCTCATCGGCGGCAGCCCCGATCGCCCCCTCGGCCCCTTCACCTCAACGCTGGATTTGCTGGAAACGGGACTCTTCGATGGGCTGCGGGTGGGGGTTGCCGGACATCCGGAGGGCATGCCCGTCCTGAATGAGCGAGAATGCGATCGCCTGCTTGCCCTGAAAAACCAGTACGCCCGTGACACGGGTACGGAGATGTTCGTGATGACCCAGTGGTCGCTTGATGTGCCAACCATTCACCGCTGGCTCGATCGCATCGAAGCTTTCAATACGCTGCCCATTTACCTCGGTATTCCTGGCCCAACGACGCCCGCGATGTTACTGAAGTTTGCCAAACTCTGCGGCGTCAAAACCAGTTTGCTAGGGTTGCGAAATCAGTCGGGTCGCCTCGGCAAATTGCTCACCGTGCAAACGCCGGATTACCTGGTGGATGGCCTCGTCGGACGGATCGATCATTTCCACGTCTACACGTTTGGGGGAGTGCAGCGATCGCGCGACTGGCTCGTCACCCGCCAATCCGACATCGCCATCCCGGCGTAACCCGCCAGATTTCCCATCAACATCTCGTAGGGGCGAGGCATTTTGTGAACATCGTGATTTGCCAATCCGAAACGTTACAACCAAAATGCCTCGCCCCTACAACCCCAACCACCCTGTACGGGCGCACGGCCGTGCGCCCCTACCTACCATGTCCACCAGCGTTTTCGACATCTTTAAAATTGGCATCGGCCCCTCTAGTTCTCACACTGTCGGCCCGATGAAAGCGGCCCAGCAATTTGCTCAAGGACTGGCTGATGATGGGCTACTGAAGCAAGTCAGACGTATTCAGATTGACTTACATGGATCGCTGGGGGCAACGGGACGGGGACATGGGAGCGATCGCGCCGTCCTCCTGGGTCTGGAAGGTGAATCTCCCGAATCCGTCAATACCGACATGGTGGAGGGTTACCTGCATCGGGTACGCGAAACGGGCTCCATCTGGCTGCTGCGCCAAACTGCCGTTCCCTTTGATGAAAAAAACGACCTGCATTTTCACTGGAAACCCTTGCCGTTTCACCCCAATGGGATGGTGTTCACCGCCTTCGACAGTTTGGGGGCGATGCTGCGATCGCGCACCTACTATTCCATCGGCGGCGGCTTCGTGGTGGATGAAAACGCCGCCAGCATCGATCGCCTCCTGCTTCACCGATCGCCCGTCCCCTATCCCTTCACCACGGCGGCGCAACTACTGGACTATTGCCAAAAAGACGGCATTGCCATCAGCGATTTGATGCTGCGAAACGAGCTGGTGTGGCGATCGGAGGCGGACATTCGAGCGGAACTGCTGCGCATTTGGCGGGTGATGCAGGACTGTGTTTCACGGGGCTGTCATACTGACGGCATTCTCCCCGGTGGCCTGAAAGTGAAGCGGCGGGCAGCCGATCTGTATCGTCACCTGAAGGAGCGATCGGACTTTTCTCTAGCGGACCCGCTCACCATCATGGACTGGGTAAATGTCTATGCCATGGCGGTGAATGAAGAAAATGCCGCTGGGGGAAGGATTGTGACAGCCCCGACTAATGGCGCAGCGGGCATCATTCCGGCGGTGCTGCATTACTACCATCGCTTTTGCCACGGAGCTGGTGACGATGGCATTGTCCGGTTTTTGTTGACCGCTGGGGCGATCGCCATCCTGTATAAAGAAAACGCCTCCATCTCTGGAGCGGATGTGGGCTGTCAGGGGGAAGTAGGCGTTGCTTGCTCCATGGCGGCAGGAGCCCTGGCCGCAGTGCTCGGCGGCACCCCCGCCCAAGTGGAGAACGCGGCGGAAATTGGTATGGAGCACAACCTGGGCCTCACCTGTGACCCCGTGGGGGGATTGGTGCAAGTGCCCTGCATTGAACGCAATGCCATGGGGGCCATCAAAGCGATCAATGCGTCCCGCATGGCGCTGAGAGGCAACGGTGAGCACTGTGTTCATCTCGATAAAGTGATCAAAACCATGCGCGACACCGGCCGCGACATGCACGAAAAGTACAAGGAGACCTCTCGTGGGGGCCTCGCGCTGAATGTGGCGACCGTTAACGTGATCGAGTGTTAGCGCCCCACTGGCGATCGCTCAAGTTCAACCCCAAATTTTCACTGCGGCCTCGGCAAGTTTTACTTAACCTTGAGTTGAGGCTGGCGCGACTGGGGAGACGGGCTCATGCCAGCGACAGTTGTCGGGCTTCAGGGTAATTAGATCTTCAATGTTGCGCTGCATTGTGTCGCAAATAGCATCCAAGGGCAGGTCGTTGGTGTCGTACCCAAAGGGATTTTCGATTTCGATGCCGATTTGCTCAATGCCAAAAACGGCAAAGCTAATGATGCCAGCCGCGATCGCTGTCCACCATCCCAACCCACTCACCATTTGCAACGGTAGGGCCAGGCAATAAAGCAGCAGCAGTTGTTTCAGATGAATCGCGTAAGCCAGCGGAATTGGGGTCTTAAGAATGCGCTCACAGCCGCCCAAGACATTGACTAAAGCATCGACCTGACCCAGCAGCGCCGAGAGTTGAATGGCATTGAGCCGCCCCTGGTTAAAGCAAGCCTGCAGATAATCCGCAATCCAAAACGCAATCTCTAATGGCGGATGCTGCATGGTTTGCAGTTTGGCCAGTTCTTCAGAGGTCACTACAGCAGCAAAGCTGTCATCCAACGGTGCGCCGCGCAGATGCTGTTTGGTCGCTCTCGCAAAGGCCACGAGCAAATGTAAATGGTGGATTTTGGCGTCGCAGTCGCTGGACTCATTTTCTTGCACAGCCACCCAAATCTGGCGGGCAAGATTGCGATTGGTGTTGACCAGCTGGCCCCAGAGTTTGCGCCCTTCCCAAAAGCGCTCATAGGCCGTGTTGGTGCGAAAGACCAACAGCAGACCTAACACGATACTGGGCACAACGTTGCCCAAACTGCTGAAGGAAACCGGAGCCCCCAATTGGTATAGGTAGGTAATGAATAGGCCAAACCCAGCGCAGAGCAGCGATCGCGGCCAAACCGCTGGCACCACCGAGCCCCGCCACTGAAACAGTACCCGAAACCAGGGACGATGCTGGAGAACGCTGGCAATGGGAGAAGGAACGGGCGATCGCATACATCATCGCAATGACACTGACCACACTATAGCGATCGCTGGAGTCATCGTCAGTGCGGCTTGGCGCAGTCAAAGACAATAAAAAAGGGGCAAGACTGCCCCCTTTTACTCATCAGACCTATTCGGCCCAGCTCACTCTAGTAGCGGTAGCTGTTGCTGCTAGCACCGGGCTTATGCACGATAAAGCTGGTGATTTGGCACTGCTTCACGTTGTCAAAGCCCACCACGCGAACATAGCAGTCGGGGTACTCAGAGCGGCAAGCCTGAACTTCACTCAGGACTTCTTGGGTGCTCGATGCGTTGAACATCGGCAACTTCCACATCGTCCAGTAATAGGTCTCGGGGTTGGAGTCTTCGTTAAACTCCACCGCCGGGAAATAGCCCATCTTGAGAATGTACGCAATCTGACGCTCGATTTGGGCATCAGTCAACGGCGGCAGGTACGAAAGGGTTTCGTAACGACGCTCTTTAGGCAGAGTTTTCATGATTTCTCGTTAGATTAACTAATTGACAATCGGCCAGAGCCGACCAGGTTCACAAAGCAGAATGGGTTGATGTTGAAGCATCACTGCCACAACTCGCACTACTCAGCCGCAGACTCCGAATCAGCCGCAGATTCTTGAGGCAAATCGATGTCCTCGTCGGCTGTGTGCTGCGCCGAGCCTAACTGAGTAAGGCGCTCTAAATGCTGGCGACGGTATTCCATATTGGCTTGCTGGATGCCGGTCAAGACCATCTCTGGCAAAAACTCGCAGATTTCTTCTGCAATGGTTTGCCGGACCGTCATGATCCGGATGGCAAATTCCGGCCTTTCCTGCAAGAGGGCATTCAGATAAGCTTCCCCATCTTGTAATGCTTCTTTGGAAGAAAACGAATTAAGCCAATAGGCATGGGCCGGGTTAGTTTCCCTCAGTTGATTCAGCACTGTCTTCACAGCCTGAAACGTGAGATAGCTAGTGAGCACCTGGGCGGCGTCTTTAGCTGACTTCTTGAGGTCCATCAGAGGTTTCCGAACGGTTGACATTAACCCCGCCACTGGGCGGTTGGTAGCCCTGAATCTAAGCTCGAAACTTCTTTGGTTTCGGTAGCTGATGCAGCAATCTCACGGGTTTCTGTGAATTTGCTGCCATCGATTCCAGCAACCAACGCGCCCTGCCCCGTCACCGCGACACCGAAGTGCCGCATCGCGGTTTAGAGAGTGTCAACAGTGTCGAACTCGAACTTGATTTCCTTCCACAGTTCGCAAGCGGCGGCCAGTTCCGGCGACCACTTACAAGCTTCGCGGATGATGTCGCCACCTTCGCGAGCCAGGTTGCGGCCTTCGTTACGGGCTTGGACACAAGCTTCGAGAGCCACGCGGTTAGCAGTTGCACCAGGCGCGTTGCCCCAGGGGTGACCCAAGGTACCCCCACCAAACTGGAGGACGGAGTCGTCGCCGAAGATTTCCACCAGGGCGGGCATGTGCCACACGTGGATACCACCGGAAGCTACCGCCATCACGCCACCCATGGAGGCCCAGTCTTGGGTGAAGTAAACGCCGCGAGACTTGTCTTGCTCAACGTAGTTTTCGCGCAGCAGGTCAACAAAGCCCAGGGTGCCCGCGCGATCGCCTTCCAACTTACCCACAACGGTACCGGTGTGAATGTGGTCACCCCCGGACATCCGCAGGCACTTAGCCAACACGCGGAAGTGGATACCGTGGTTCTTTTGACGGTCAATCACGGCGTGCATGGCGCGGTGGATGTGTAGTAACACACCGTTGTCACGACACCAGTGCGCCAACGTCGTGTTCGCGGTGAAACCACCGGTCAAGAAGTCGTGCATGACGATGGGCATGCCGAGTTCTTTGGCGTACTCGGCCCGCTTCAGCATCTCTTCGCAGGTGGCGGCAGTCACGTTGAGGTAGTGACCCTTGATTTCGCCAGTTTCCGCTTGGGACTTGTGAATGGCATCAGCCACAAACAAGAAGCGATCGCGCCAGCGCTGGAAGGGCTGAGAGTTGATGTTCTCGTCGTCTTTGGTGAAGTCCAAACCGCCGCGCAGACATTCGTAAACGGCGCGACCGTAGTTCTTGGCCGACAGACCCAACTTGGGCTTAATGGTACAGCCGAGCAGCGGACGACCATACTTGTTCAAGCGATCGCGCTCTACCTGGATACCGTGGGGCGGGCCTTGGAAAGTCTTCAAATAAGCGACGGGAATGCGCAAATCTTCTAGACGGAGGGCACGTAACGCCTTGAAACCAAACACGTTACCGACCAAAGAGGTCAGCAAGTTGGTCACCGACCCTTCCTCAAATAGATCGAGAGGATAGGCAACATAACAAATATATTGATTATCTTCGCCGGGAACGGGCTCGATATCGTAGCAACGACCCTTGTAGCGATCCATATCGGTCAACAGGTCAGTCCACACGGTCGTCCAAGTACCGGTAGAAGATTCTGCTGCAACCGCTGCGGCGCATTCTTCGGGGGGTACACCTGGCTGGGGCGTCATCCGGAACGCGGCCAAGATGTCCGTATCTTTAGGGGTGTAATCGGGGGTGTAATAAGTAAGCTTATAATCCTTAACCCCGGCGCTGTAACCAGCTTTCGACTGAGTCGTCGTCTGTGAGTAAGACATATCTCCCTTCCTGTGAGGTTCGTAAAGACACCACGCAATCCCTCGCTGCCAAACAACGGGGACGCCTCAATAAGCTGCCATGGGTTGAAGATGCAAATCTTGCTCCAAGGCAGGTGGCAGTGGGTAATTAGCACTCCAGCGGCCCAGCGGCGTAATCTGCCTCGGTCGGGCTCCAGTACTGGATTTCGGGAGTCCTGCAATTCCCTATGCTCTTTAGAATACTATCAGCGTTCCGATAAGCCTTATTTTGGAAGATCTGTATAGATTCATAAATAAATATTATGTGATGCCATCACACAATCTTGCGGGATGTCTCACGATGTAAATCCGGGCTGTGCTGCAGCGATCTCGGTCCTTCGCAAAGATTTTTCATTGCAGGAACGATAACGCCAGTGCCCTCTAACTCCGGCGTTTTTTCCACGATGTCTTAAGCCTGTTGTAGCGATCGGTTAAATCACCGTAGGGTGCGTTGCCGAAGGTAAACGCACCGCATAGTTGAATCACCGTAGGGTGCGTTGCCGCAGTAAACGCACCATTTGGAGAATCCACCGTAGGGTGCGTTGCCGAAGGTAAACGCACCGCATACAGTTAAATCCCCGTAGGGTGCGTTGCCGAAGGTAAACGCACCGCATACAGTTGAATCCCCGTCGGGTGCGTTGCCGCAGGTAAACGCACCATTTGGAGAATCCACCGCATGAAACCGATTTGCCCTCCATTTACGGATAACGCCCCGCCGCCAACCACCGATGCACACTCGAAAACGGCCAATCCGTCGGCATCTCACATAATTGATGCCGCACCGGATTCTCATGAATATAGCGACAGTGATTCGCAAAATCCCGGTCATCGCGAATCACATGCTCCCAAAACCGTCGTTGCCACAACGCCCGCTCTCGCCGCTTTCGACGCGATGCCGAAAGCTCAACCGTCGCCTCCAAATCCGCCCCGTAGTGTCTGGTGACATAGGTTTTGATCAGACGCAGACGCGTAGAGATATCGCTGTCGTCCGTTGGCAACGTCATCAAGCAATGAAAGTGGTCGGGCAGCAGCACAAACGCATCAAGCTGAAATGGACGAGTTTGCCGCACTTGAGAAATGGCAGTGCGCAAAGCATGGCGGGCCACATCGCCACACAGCCAGGGATGCCGCTGGTAGGTGACTTGCGTAATGAAGTAAGTGCCGCCAGCAATGTGAGGTCGGCGGTAATTGGGCATGGCTGCTGGGTCGTATCGTTACCCTTGAGAATGCCCGTTTATCGAAGGGTATGGAGCGCTGTGCAAATAATTGGAACGAGTGCGTTTGCTTTTGGCAACGCACCCTACACCCTGAAATTGCGGCCTTGCAATTTACCGATTCGACGTGACTCAGGTGCCAGGTAACAGATCGCCGAAACACCCAGTTTTCCGTGTGGAGGGGGTCTGAAATAATTCTTTTGGATCGGACTGTAATGCTTATTTGCTACAGTTTACAAGTCTGGATGCGAGAGAAGATACACCACCCACCCCCCAACCCATCTACACCCCCACCCCCCCACCGGAAATTCTCCGGCGGGTGAAAAATCAGGGTTGGCTTTTAGCTCGTCGTAGTCCAAGTATCGGGATGCAGTTTCATCTTGCCAGCCCACCTTAACGCAAAACTGATCCCAGTCTTTGCCGCTGCTGGTAGGGCTACCGCACTCGATCCAAATATCTTTTTGCACGCTAAAGCCAAACTTGCCGCCGCTGTGCAACTTCCACAGTGCGTCAATCGTTTTTAGGTCAGCACAGGGAAAGGTCTGCAACTCTTCAAGTCGAATCCAATCGTTTTCGGGTCGTCCGACTGCTTCTAGCATTCGATGCCAAGTTTCGAGGTCAGCCTCTCGCCATTTTTTCGCTTTTAGCAGCCGTTGCAGTTCTCGATAATCAACCCCCTTGTCCGACTTCAACTCAATTTCAGTCGTTTTGGCCGACATTTTAACTGATGGTCTGGGCACAGGCGAGATTTTTTCCTCGACTACCGTTTGCACCGGCAGCGACTCAGCCACTGTCGGCGGCGTCGAAAAATAGCCGCGCACCGTGTCAAAAAAGCGAGCGGGTGGCAGTTGGCCGCCGATCACATCCACCGACTGAATGGCCGCCACCGATAGCCAGCGTCGCCCTTCTAGCAATAAGGGAAAAATCGGCTTTTTCAACTCTAAGGCCAGGCTCAGCTCACACTGCACCCAGTGAGAGTCTTCCGATCGCGGCGACATCACCACCAAAAACACCGAGCACTGCTCCAGATGATCTTGAATCACCCTCGGCCAGGTGGTGCCGTAGTCGATACTGTCATCAATCCACACGGGCAAGCGATGCGACTGTAGCGCCTGCACCAAGGTGCTGACGTAGGCCTGGTCTTGCCGACTGTAGCTAATAAAAATAAAACTCATGCTGTCGTCAAGCTACCTGGTACCGCTTGCAGTCTCATGCGATGTTTTCAGCCATGAGTTGGGCATAAAGCGGTTTGTCTTTGGCCAATTGGCTCACGTTTAGAACCGAAAAGCCGAGGATGTTGCCCTGCGGATCGACGCGCTCCATGATGGCGTCATTATCCGTCTCGCGCATAAATCCGGCGGCATCAGAAAACAGGACTTCCAAGAAGTCCGCTTCTGCATCAAACCAAATTTTTACGGATTGGGCCATATTTGTGCTCCCGGTTTGAGTTTGTCAGTGAGGTAAGCGGTGATGACAAAGGCATCTGCTTCCAGATATTTCACCACGACACAGAGCCACTTGTCGCCCACCAAAGTCGCGCGTTGATAAAGATAGTAAAGGGAGACCGTCTGGTCAGTACGAGATTGCCTCACCACTGCTGGATGCAGCAGCACGGCTGGAATCGCTGCTTCCATGTTAACCATTTCGGGATGCTGGAGAATATGCGTCAACCGTTCATCAGTTAGCCGAATCTGGCGACCTTGATAATCAACAAACCGTTGCATAGTGACAAAGCCCTGGGGTTAACTAACCCACCGACCAAAGATGAAGTCTCTCAGCAATTTTATGATCACCGTTGCCATGCCTAACTCCGGTGTTGTGCGGGATGTTTACTCTTGCACGCCGGAGATGACCGCCAGGGCATGGGCGTAGGTGGCGAGTTCTTGCCGCAGCTTTTCTAGCTCTGCTCGGATGGCGGGTTCCTCAGCCCAGGCTTTTTCGTGTTCCTGCGGACTCAGTCCCCCGGTATTTTGCGCTTCCCAGGCTTGCAGGCGGGGGTGCCATGCCGACATAAACGGACGCAACCCCTGGTTGAGCACCGCGATCGCAATGCCCCCCACCGATTCCCGCGAGGCTCCGACCTGCGGGCCAGCCTGGCGTAAGATGTCGCGGGTGGTGCCAAACAACGTGTAAAGCGAACTCAAGGCTTCGCGCACGGTGCCCTGTTCACTATCCAAAGACTGCACGGCGATGCGGGTGACCAACTCGATGTAGAGTTCCCAGGCGGCATTTTGCTCTGTGGGGTCGGCTTCCCAGGTGGCTCCCCCCATGCCAAAGGGCAAGTTCACCGACACGGATTTTAAGATGGCGGGCGGATCTTTAGGCATAGGTCAGTGGAAGACTGTTTTCAAAAAACTAGAACGACGAGTTCGCGGTGACTGTATTCGTCACATTTTTGAGCGGATGATTGATTCAAGTTTAATATCGTCTGCCCAGGGTGATGAGGTGACTACAATGACGGTGCAGTGCGATCGCAACTCTTATGCCTGAATCAGCAAAACCGTCCGTGTGGGATTACAAACCCTGGTGGTGCCAGCCCTGGTCAATTTTGTTGACGGGTGTCAGCATCATCGGCGGCAGTTGGCTGCTGTTTCATCGCTATTGGGTGACGGGCATTGTCGCCGTACCGATTTTGGCCTGGATGGGCTTCTTTTTGCTGGTCTATCCCCGCTTAATGGCAGAAGCGGAGGCGTTGCCCGAGCCACCTGACCTGCCCACGCCCGAAAATCTGCCTAAACTCTGAACTGCGCCGAATCTAGGCACGCTAATGGCTAAGCCGCGGGCCAGTATTTTCTCAGCAGTTTGTTTTGATAAATACAACGCAGTGAGTCAACCCCTCCTACAGTCTCTTGTGTGATTAGAAGCACATTTACTCGGCTGAGTCAGGAGCAATCAATATGGTGTGGGGAATGAGTCGAAAGGGGCGCTTTGCCCTGATGAGTTTGGGGGCGACGGCGCTGCTGCTGGCGATCGCCAGCTTTAGTAACGGGGCCGGATTGGGGCAGCGGGCGATCGCGCAAACCACTGCCGATCATTATCTAGCGGCGACTGCCGATACCGTGCACTGGGGTTATTTCAGTCAAGATTTAGCACCGGAGTTAGTGATTGACTCAGGTGAGACGGTCACCGTCGAGACCCTGACCCACCACGCCAACGATGACGCCTCGCTGATGGTGACGGGTGATCCAGGTGCAGAAAGCGTTTATGCGTGGACGGAAGATGGCAAAGGGGTTGACCGTCGCGGTGCCGGATCGATCGACCCCGAGGTCTACACCGTCGGCGCGGGCGAAGGGGCAGGTGTCCATATCTTGACTGGCCCGATTTATGTCAATGGGGCCGAACCGGGGGATGTCCTGGAAGTCGAAATTCTCGATGTGGCACCGCGTCCCAGCGCCAATCCCGATTATGCAGGCCGCACCTTTGGTAGCAACGCCGCCGCCTGGTGGGGCTTCCACTACAACGACATGCTGGAAGAGGCGCGGGAAGTCATCACCATTTACGAACTCGACTCCACGGGCGAAGAAGACTACGCCACCGCCCTCTACAACTTTCAGTGGACGCCGCAAACCGACCCCTACGGTGTCGTCCACGAAATCATGGATTATCCTGGTGTGCCTGTCGATCACGACACCGTGGAAGAAAACTACGAAGTGCTCGAAGGCGTGACCGTGCCCATTCGCCCCCACTTCGGCGTAATTGGCCTCGCTCCCGCCGAGGCTGACATCGTGGACTCGGTGCCGCCCAGCTACTTTGGCGGCAATATCGACAACTGGCGCATCGGCCAAGGGGCCACGATGTACTATCCCATCGCGGTTGAGGGGGCCTTACTCTCAATGGGCGATCCCCATGCCGCGCAGGGCGATTCGGAGTTGGCGGGGACGGCGATCGAAACTTCCCTGACGGGGACTTTTCGCGTCACCGTTCACAAGCAAGACGAGTTGCCCGATACCGTCCTCGAAGACCTCTACTATCCCCTGTTAGAGACCGAGGATGAATATATCGTCCACGGTTTCAGCTATCCCAATTACTTGGCTGACTTAGGTGAGACCGCCCAGCAAGACATCTATGCCAACTCTTCCATTGATAAAGCCATGCGCGATGCCTTTCGCAAGATGCGTCATTTTCTGATGACCACTCAGGGCTTGACGGAAGATGAAGCGGTGTCGCTGATGTCCGTAGCAGCCGACTTTGGCATCACTCAGGTGGTCGATGGCAACTGGGGCGTTCACGGCATCATCAAAAAAGAGGTGCTGCCCACCGCTTGAGCCCTGTTGCCCTGACAAGAGACTCGCTAGGGGACGGTTCCTTGATGGTAAGCCCAGGACTCATCGCTTTGCCATCAGGGAACCGTCCCCTTAACGGTTCGCGGTCAGTTTGATGATCCGCATCCATGCCTCCAAGCAGAGTTATGGATGCGTTTTTAGTGAGTCCTTATTCTAGATAAGGCGCGGCCAATCCTTCGGTCAGGAGTTCTTGATTGAGGTTGCGCCACTGGTCGTCAACGCGATAATGCACCGTCCCCAAGAGGCGGCCATATTTGCCCGTGGTGTCTTTGTGAGTCTCGATGATGAGGCGGTCAGCCTGACGCAGGCGCTGCTCGACGATATCCCGCACGATTAAGCCCTGCTCTCGTTCAACGCCCCGCAGTTCTGGGGTGTCGATGCCGTAGAGGCGGATGGGTTTGTTGAGCTGCCAGATATTGAAACCGAGTGAGAGATCGACGCGGATGGTGTCGCCGTCATACACCGAGGCTAACCGCGCTTCGTAGTGGTAAAGAAAGTCATCCATACAGTTGAACTAGGCTACAGATTGGTTTGGAAGAGATCCTTGAGCAAGTCTTGGACGTTGTCGGTGGTGCCGGTTTTGACGGTGGATTCGCGGAGGGCGGCGATCGCCGCTAACTCACCCTCATTCACATCCCCATACGCAATGGGATACACCCGAATGCCGCTGAAACTAATCAGCTCTTCGACATCGTTGAAGCTATAGCCGCGATTCGCTTCGCCATCGGTCAACAAAAGTAGATAGAACCGCCCCTCCGGGTCAGCCTGCCGCTGTTTCATCAGTTCGCCCATACCCATTAACATGGCGTCGTACATCGCCGTGCTGCCATCCGCGCGCAAATTATCGACAGCGGCGAGCAGGCGCTGATGCTGGAGTTGATCAAACGGTGCGAGGGGCAGGCGGTAAACGGCGCGATCGCCAAAGGTAATCAAACCCACTTGGTTGCCCGCGTTGATCACCGAACTCGCCACCTGCAAGCCTTCCTGCACGGCGCTGAGGGGTTCCCCTTCCATCGAACCGCTCGTATCCACCACGGTCATCAGGTAGACGGTGCGGCCCCCATCTTTTAGCGCTTTCCAGTAAGTTTGGGCAGCGGTTAGTACCTCACCAGAAGGAATCGGCGGGGCTTGTCCACTTTCTAAATACGGCGTCGGCTCAAAGCCCTGTTGCGCCGCTAGCGCCTGCATCTCGCTCGACAGTGCAAACTCGCCAAAGCTTTGCAGGGCCTCGGCCTGGGCGGCAGAGTTCCAATCAAAGCCGACCAGGGGATTGTTGTGGGGAATGCCAAAGGGCACGAACTGCACATTCTCAAAGCCGGGCAGCTGTACCAAGCTCTGGTAGTTCTGATATTCCAGCGGAAAGGCCTGTAACTTGTCGGGATCGCGGATAAAGATTTCTTGTAAGTCCAGGGTCGTGGTGGTCGTAATCAAGACCTGCTCTTGGAAGGCACTGAAGACGGAATTGACCTCTGGAGATTCCAAGTTGGCGACGGTTAAGGCCCCGCCCTCAGGCAGACCCGCCGATCGCCAAAACAAGCTATACAACAGGTTTAGGGCAGTCGAACTGGTGTAGGGATTGGGATAGCCCGCCGTCAACTGCCCCGAAATCATCGCGTCGAGCACTTGGGCAAAGGTGACCTCACCCCCGCCGAGGGCCGCGTAAGCCTCGCCTTGCAGCACCAGGCCAGCGGTATTGGGCACCAGTCGAGGTTGCACCGCCGGGGTGTTGACGCCCTCACTGTTGATCATCTGCACCCACAGGTCGTTAGAGGGGGAATATCCCGCTGGCTGCACGGTACCTGCCGCTAACAACCGCGCCGCCGTCCCAGACGGAATCTGGCGAATGCCCACCTGAATGGGTTGCCCCCCGCTGGTCGTTACCCCCTGCTGGTTAAAGGCTTCGGCCACTTCCACCAGCCAGCGTTCGTTTTGTTTGTCAACGTTCGCCTTTTCGGAAGAGCTGAAAATTTCCAGATATACGGTCTGCTCATCGTTGGGCGGTTGCGCCGCGTAAAGGGGGAAATCAGCGATCGCGGGCAGGGGGTCGCTAATCGTATCGGTGCTGTAGCGACTAGCCACGGCATCCGGCACAAACTCTTCGGTTCGGTCGATGCGGGGCAGCACCGTTTCCAGCAAGGCCGTTTCGGCCTCGGCCTCGGAACTCACGGAGGGAATGCCCCCACCGCCAAAACAGCCCCACAAGAGCGTCAGGCACAGTCCGGTGAGCAAGCTCAACACAAATGAGCGCTTGAGTGTGGCAAACAATCGAGAAATCAGCATACGGGTTACGTGGGGTCGTCAGTAGCGGTTTGCAGGGTCGTTTTATTGGCTTCAATAATCAATTGCAGGCGGTCAGGGAGGGCCACATTTGCCTTCGCGTCGGCAGAGAGTTGGGCCAGCACAATCTGATCCCGTAGGGACTGGAGCTGATGGTGAGTTTCTTGCAGGCGATCGCAGCTCGTCTCTAATTGCTGTTGCGTCAGGGTGCGGTATTGCTCAGTTTGCACTTGCTCCAGCGCCACGCTGCTGCCAGCGATATTAGCGGCGAGTCCTTCCACGGTGTACAGCGCTTCCAACAAGTCGGGAATCAGGGTCGAGTCCCGGTCGGCAATTTCCGCTGCGGCTGCTTGCCCTTCGCTGGCCCACTGATAGGCATCAGTCCAGGGACCTTGGGGCGCAAGGGTGGGAAATTTGGCCGCGATCGCATCCAGATGTTCCAACATGACGGTGCGGTTGAGCAGGTTGCCCGTGGTGTTGAGGCGATCGCCTCGAAATTGGCTAAACCAGGCCCCCAACATACCGACGACAATGATGGCCCCGACCCCCAGACTGATGAGCTGGAAGCCCGCAAAAACGATGAGTGCCAAATATCCCAGAATGGCCCCGACTAACAAGAAGGTGGTCTGGGGATATCGAAATGCGCTACGCCAGCGAATGCTCATGCGATCCAATCGGGAATTCGGGAATTGCTGGTCTGATCATACCTATGACTTTGACCCGCGATCGATTTCTTTACGCGCGGTGACGGGTCTAGCCCCATTGATGACGCGCCCTAGCTGATGAAATGATTGCGGGGCCTCCAAGCTTTTCGGACTGAATGGAGGGCGCACTCTGGCGTGTCCGATGTGCATGGGACTGGCGAATGTAGCCTGTATCAACGATCACGACATCACGATAAGTTGATGACTCGTGTAGTGAATGTGCCGGTTCGTCATTTCTCCACCAAAGTCAGCAAATCTCTAAAATAAGGGTTTAGCGATCGCCCATACTTCTGAAGCAGGAGATTAGAATAGTGCGTGTTGCTACAAATTTTGTCGTTTATTGCTTGTGAATACCGATGAGTAACCAACCCCAGCCTGACCGCATCTTGATCTTTGACACCACCCTGCGCGACGGCGAGCAGTCTCCCGGCGCGACGCTGAACGTGGATGAAAAGCTTACGATCGCGCGGCAGCTGGCACGACTGGGGGTGGACATCATCGAAGCCGGTTTTCCGTTTGCGAGTCCGGGTGACTTTGAAGCGGTGAACAAAATTGCCGCTCAGGTCGGTACTGAAGACGGCCCGACGATCTGTGGTTTAGCGCGGGCGACCAAGGGCGATATCGAGACGGCGGGACGGGCGATCGCTCCGGCAGCCAAAGGTCGTATTCACACCTTCATCGCCACATCCGACATTCACATGCAGTACAAGCTGCGTAAAACCCGCGAAGAAGTGCTCGCCATTACGGCAGAAATGGTGGCCTACGCCAAGACGTTCACTGACGATATCGAGTTCTCGCCGGAAGATGCGGGGCGTTCTGACCCCGAGTTTATGTATCGGGTGTTGGAAACCGCGATCGCGGCGGGGGCCACCACCATCAACATTCCCGACACCGTGGGCTACCTGACCCCGTCTGAATTTGGCGGTTTGATCCGGGGCATTCGTGAACATGTGCCCAACGTTGACCAAGCGATCATTTCCGTCCACGGTCACAACGATTTGGGTCTGGCTGTCGCCAACTTCCTCGAAGCGGTGAAAAATGGCGCTCGACAGCTCGAATGCACCATCAACGGCATTGGCGAGCGGGCCGGCAACGCCGCGCTGGAAGAATTGGTGATGGCCATGCACGTGCGTCGCAGCTTCTACAATCCCTTCCTTGGCCGTCCCGCCGAGTCGGAAGCGCCGCTCACCAACATCAACACTACGGAGATTTATCCCACCTCTCGCCTCGTCTCCAACCTAACGGGCATGTTTGTGCAGCCGAATAAGGCGATCGTCGGGGCCAATGCCTTTGCCCACGAGTCCGGCATCCACCAAGACGGAGTGCTGAAGAATAAGCTCACCTACGAAATCATGGATGCGGAGTCCATCGGTCTCAATAAAAACCAAATCGTCCTGGGCAAGCACTCGGGCCGCAATGCCTTCCGCACTCGGTTGAAAGAGTTGGGCCACGAACTTAGCGATCAGGAACTCAATCGCGCCTTTCTCCGCTTTAAGGATTTGGCCGACAAGAAAAAGGTCGTCACGGACTGGGACATTGTGGCGCTAGTGAATGACGAAACCCAGCAGGCTCCTGAACATTTCCATATCGAACTGGTACAGGTTTCCTGTGGCAACCATGCTTGCCCCACCGCCACCGTGACCCTGCGCACTCCTGAAGGTCAGGAACTGACGGATGCGGCCACGGGGACTGGCCCGGTGGATGCGGTCTATCGCGCCGTCAATCGCGTCGTCAATATTCCCAATGAGCTCATTGAGTTCTCGGTACAGTCGGTGACTGCGGGCATTGATGCGATCGGTGAGGTGACCATTCGCATTCGTCATGAAGAGCGCGTCTTTTCGGGGCATTCCGCGAACACCGACATCGTTGTGGCCTCGACCCAAGCCTACTTGAATGCGCTCAATCGCCTTTACACCAGCATTCAGGACGGCAAAACCATTCATCCCCAAAAAGATGAAATGGCGACGGCAGCGACAGCACGTATTTAGTCACCGCTGAGAACGGTTTCCGTATTTCTCTCGCCATGGGAAGGCAACGATTCTGTTGTCTTCCCTTTTTGGGTTTAGCAGCTTAAGGGGATCAATCCCTTATCCTCAACCCTTTGCCCCGAGCATCAGAAAGCCGGGAATATCAACACAGAGCGGCATCCCGCCGGGTAAGCAGAGCGGCCACGAAACTTATGCCATTGGGTGCTGCTTCCTGACAACGACATTGCCCGGCCACTAAAGGTGCAAGGCTACGTTTGTTTAGGGGCACCCATTCATCTATGTGCTCACCCTAAACTATTGGTAAATCCACTTTGCACATCTGCCCGCAAATACCGATAATTCTTGCTCACCTAAATATAGGTGAAATATTTGAAAAGACAACAACATCCAGAACAGTCTCGCCGAAGAATCTCCTAGTATTAATTGAGCCTTTATAGAGCTGTCTTGATTGCTGCATCGGTGACTTCTCGCCCTTCTATATCTAAGACTTCACTCCCATACTACGGACTAGAGGAGACATCAAAAACCTAATTGAATGCTTTTGTCATACATGAATTTTTAGTCGTTAAATCGATAATAAAGACCCTATTTAAAGGAAAGCAAACGGAAATTCAAAATCGAAGATTGCCGCCTCTTACTTGTTAAAATAAAAGCGAAACGCATATTTGAGGATCAGGCAAGCCTTTATGAGCGATCGCCGCCTCAGGTTTTCGCCCATAGTCAGATCTGTGCCGTAGGGTTGCTCGAGAGCCTTGGCGCAATTCGAGACGCCTGGAATGGTTCACACTTAAGCGAATCAACACCATGATCTGGGCTCAATGACCGACAAATTTGCCTATTACCGCGCCGCTAAACGCGATAGGGCTTGCCCACCGTGGTATATCGGCATGATTGATCTTTGAAGCGCTGTGACTTAGATTCACCAAACTGTAGATCAAAACATCGCAACGCACTCATCACCAAACTTGAAAGCCTACAGGTCAGGGAAAGTTGACGAGACCTAGATGTGTAGAATTAGCGTAGCCGCAGGGTATAACAGGAATATTTCTTAGTGTTCAGAGCAACTGAACCTTTCTTAAGCGTAGTGAAGGACATCGCGTTTATGCGAAATGAAGATATCCAGCGATTTTTTGTCTGCCGCTGGCTTTGGGAATACTGTGGATCCCTGGGACAGCACACTCAAGATGGCCCTTAGTGGTGCAGAAAAGTCCTGAGAGTATTGATGTAGCTAGATTCTCAGATTGAGAAGGGGAGCCATCTGTGA
>NZ_JACSWC010000239.1 GCF_016888165.1 Halomicronema sp. CCY15110
GAAGCATTTCAGACCAATCTCAAGGGACTGAGGGCATCTTTGCTACGCAAAGTAACCCTTTTAAAACATCCTCTTAGAAAGCCGCAAAGATTGAGGGAATCGGTTACTTCAGCGGTAGCTTCAATCTTTAGAAGTTTTGCCACTAAGAAGTTTTGCCACTAAATGGATGGTTGGCGACCCATGCGGCCTGACAAACTCAGTCATCTATGGACTTGGTCTGGAAATCACTTGCCGATCGCCCAAAGCTGGGCTGCTAGGTTTTATCTGTGCGCAATTTCACCAGCGCTAGATAATCTTGAGGCGATTTAGCGCAACGCGGATTGCTTCCCGAATGGGAGTGCGACTCACCGCAAAGCGATCGGCCAAGCCTTGTTCGATTAAGCTTTCTCCCGGCAGGAGTTGACCAGACAAAATTTCTTGTCGCAGTGCCCAATAAATTTTGCTGAAAAGCTTGCCCATAAACCCATCGCAAAAGTCAGCTGAGTTCAACATTGTCAAGGAGAAAATCCGAAACTTACGATGCCACAGTTCTTGTATGTTAATTGTATACAAGCTGTTTTTGTGCTTGGTACTGCGAAGCGAATGTCCTGGATAAATGGGTAGTCTTAAAGCTGTAAGGACGCGTTGTAGTGGTAGCTAAGAATCGGATTGCGCCAACATGATTTTCTAACTTTTTGGAGAAGGGCAAGGTCTTGCGGACTAACCTTGATACTCGTTGCCGTGGGGGGCAATTTCAGCTGGGCAACGCCATGGATTGGCAACGATAATCTGCACAGAGATAATTTTACTTGTCGTGACAATGGCTGCTGTTGTAAATGTGATGGCTACCGCATTTGGGACATTGCATGGAGATTTTTTCACTCGATCAGCCCCCTCAATTTTAGATGGTGGCAAAATTTACCCACGAGCAAACTCAGTCATCCCATCGTTGAGCAATGCTCTCCGTGGCGGCCTTTGAACAGGTAGGTGTGCATGCTGCCGCGACCTTTGATATCGATGCAGCCGCGATCCTCAAACTGATATTGCTCTTGCACGTGACGATAGGTGCTTTCGCTGATTTGGATGCGATCGATAACGCCGTGGGACTCCATGCGGCTGGCGATGTTGACGGCGTCGCCCCACAGGTCGTAGCTGAATTTTTTGATCCCAATGACCCCGGCGATAACGGGGCCGGTGTTGATGCCGATGCGCAGCCGAAAGGGGGTGCCGTCGTGGCGTTTGAATGACTGGATCGCATCGAGCATTTGAATGGCCATTTCTAGGATGGCCTGGGCGTGGTCGGGGCGGGGTTCGGGTAGGCCCCCTACCACCATGTAGGCATCGCCGATGGTTTTGATCTTTTCTAAGCTGAGGCCATCGGCGATACAGTCGAAGGTGGAAAAGATTTCGTTCAGGATATTGACCAGTTCCCCCGGTGCTACTTGGGCGGACAGCCCTGTGAAGTCAACAATGTCGGCAAATAGGATGGTGGCTTCGTCAAAGCGGGAGGCGATCGCCCCCACCTCTTGTTTAAGCTGTTCAGCGATGGTGTCGGGCAGAATGTTGAGCAGAAGTTTTTCCGATTTAGCCTGTTCGGCTTTGAGGGCTTGCTCAGCTTGTTTGCGATCGCAAATCTCTTGATGCACGCGATCGAACATTTGGCAGAAGGCTCGTGAAACTTCCCCCAATTCATCCTGCCGATGAATGGCCTGGGTCTGAAACTGCGGGGGCTGGTCTTGGCTCACAGCTTCCCCTGCCTGCTGCAAATCGTCCCGTAACCGCAAAACGGGAATAATCAAAATCTGCTCTAGTACCACGATGGTGACGAGGGTGACAAAGGCGGAGATGATGAGCACCAGTCCGGCAATGGCTAGGGCGTACTGCCACATTTCGTGGATGACCCCGCTGGCGTCATGGCGCACGACCAAAATGTATTCACCGGAGAGGCGATCGCTGGGCCAAGCCACATCGTACCGCCGCCGCCCTTCGGTTAACCGCTTGACGGCTTGTCCCTCGGGCACGGCGGCACAGTCAATGGTGGGTGGTTCGCCAAAAGTGTCAATCAAGGTGCCATCGGCGGCGCATAAATTGGCCCCGAGGATGACGGAACCTGGTTTGAGGCTTTGTTGAATCAGCTGTAATACAGTCTCCAGATCCGCGTTCAACATTGCTGTGGCTTTAGCCGTGAACAGCACTTCGGTGGAAACATCTTGCAGATCGCTCAATTTTTCGCGGTAGCGGCGGACGAATGAAGGGATAAAAATGATGACCTCAATCACGACAATGCTGAGAAATACGGAACTCACAATGCGGCGAGAAAGGCGCGATCGCAGTAGGCCGACAGAAGACTGCAAAATGCTAGCCATGGTATGACTCAGGTGACGAGAAACTCTTCCTCAATACTACTGACTGAGATTTCAGCGTTCCGGGCAGGTAGATTTCGGTGAGATAAGAATTTCCTGAGTGAGTCGGCCATTCGCCGGCCTGTGAAAATTTAGCAGGGAAATGTTGATGAGCTTTGGGGCACGGGGGCGAGGGCGCTAATGGTAAACCAGTTTTCCCTATCGAGGGTCCCCCGCTCTGAGGTGAGCGATCGCGGGATCCTCACCTTGTGACCTATTCCCGACGGCTGTCAGTAGCGCTAAAATTGCACAATGTGTTTTTCACGAGGCGAGACAAGTGCTGAAAGCATTGCGAGCTGATTTCAAAATTGTTTTTGAACGCGACCCCGCAGCCCGCAACTGGCTGGAGGTGCTGTTTTGTTATCCGGGCTTGCAAGCGCTGATGTTTCATCGCTTTGCCCATTGGCTGTGGAATTTAGGCTTGCCGTTTGTGCCGCGTTTGCTGTCCCACATTAGCCGCTTTATCACAGGCATTGAAATTCACCCCGGCGCGACCATTGGTCATAGTGTTTTCATTGACCACGGCATGGGCGTGGTTGTGGGCGAAACGGCCATCATTGGCAATTACTGCTTGATTTACCAGGGAGTTACCCTGGGCGGTACGGGCAAGGAATCGGGCAAGCGCCACCCCACGCTGGGGGAAAACGTCGTTGTAGGGGCCGGCGCGAAGGTGCTTGGCAACATCCAGATTGGTAACAATGTGCGCATTGGAGCCGGGTCAGTGGTGCTGCGCGAAGTGCCTTCCGACTGTACTGTGGTGGGCATTCCGGGGCGGGTAGTGTACCGCGCTGGGGAACGGGTGGGACCGCTGGATCACGATCGCCTACCCGATTCTGAGGCGCAGGTAATTCGGGCCTTGGTTGACCGCATTGAAGCGCTGGAAGAACAATTGGAAACGCTGAAGGAAGACAAGGTTAGCCAGAAAGAGCTAGTCGCGATCGGGCAGAGCAGTAGTTGCCGACTCGGCGATCGCGTCATCACTGAGTTTTTGGATGGGTCGGGCATTTAGCCGCTGTCATCCGTGTCCTAGTGACCTATTGTCTTTTGCCCTGGGCCATGAACGTGATGCCTCGCCGGAGAGTTAGGACCGCCAATGGGCCGTTAAACCAGTGAGGTATCTGCAACTCAATAACGTAACCGAGCAATCCGGTTTCGACGCCGCCGTTCAACCCACCAATGTCGAAAGTTGAGCGGAGGCGAAACTCGGTCTACGAGGATCTATATTTACGCGCCATCACCCCCCGCAAGATGAGTGTTACGAAGGCGTAGGTGAGGGCTTAAGGCGGCGCAATACAGAAAAAAGAAGGGGCCGCATCGCGGGGGGAAAAGCAGCGATGAGTTGACCGATTTTGGCCTTTTGGGCGGAGTGGGCTTTCCCCTGCTGCAAGAGTGCTTTGCCCTCAGCCGTTTCCCCTGCTTCAATGAGCCTTAAGCCCAGGAGTAGCTGGGTTTCTTCCAGGCGGCGCTGGCGCAGATTTTCGAGCTCAGCATCGGCAAACTCATACAGGTTGAGGTACTGCATCTTGTCGCGCAGATAGGGAATGGCGCGGCCAATGCCTTGCTGCTCGGGGTGAAAGCGATATTCCATCAGGCGCTCGGGCAGGTAGTAGGCTTGCTTATTGGCTAGCGCGAGGCGCACGAGCAGATCGTTGTCTTCGCAATTTTGCAGGTTGGGTCGCATGTAGCTGACTTCGTCTAACACCCGTTTGCGAAACAGCGTTGCCCCGATTTGCAAACTCTGCTGGTCAAAGGTGCGGGCGGTGAGGTTGGCGATGGGGCCAGCGGGCAGCGTGGTGCGCCCCCACTTGGCGGAGTTCTGGTCGGTTAGCGTGGGTTCCCGCTGGCTATCGGGGTTGATGACCCAGTGGTCAGTGCTGACGAGGTCAATGTCGGGGTGCTGATCCAAAATGGCGGCGGTCTGGGCTAAAAAGTCGGGGGTGAGGCGATCGTCGTCATCAAACTTGATGAAGTACTCGCCTTGGGCGGCCTGATAGCCAGAGATCATGTTGTTGCTTTTGCCGATGTTTTTGACGTGGCGCAGGTAGCGGATGCGATCGTCATTCAGCCCTGCCATGAAGTCTGGGGTGGCGTCTTGAGAGCCATCGTCGCAAACGAGGACTTCCCAGTCGGTAAAGGTTTGGTGCTGTACGCTGGCGATCGCTTCGGCCAGATAATGCACGCGGTTGTAAGTGGGGATGCAAACACTAACCTTGACCATAAAACTTGCGAAAAAGAGGATGAACGGAACATCGCGATGACCGCAGTCTGGGCGGCATCACTTAACTGTAAATTGCCCAGCCCGATGGCCGAACCCACCATTACACTCCGTGATCTTTCGGGGAGGGCGTATCGCGAGAGAATCGTAGCGGGCATACTAGCAGCGTCTGGGAGCGGTGAACCGCTGCCGAGCGATCGCCCGCTTTGCGGCCTAGACTGTTGACTGCTCGGTTGTCTTGAACTCGCCTATGAAACTTTTGATGGTGTCGGCCACGTTTCCCTATCCCCCTACTCGCGGCGGGACTCAGGTGCGCACGTTCAATTTGTTGCGATCGCTGCAAGCCCACGAAGTCACCCTGGTAACCCAGGTGGATGACTCGATTCCGGCGGCGGATCTTGAGGCCCTGAGCCAGTACGTCCATCTGCTCAAGGTGTTTCCGAAGCCGCAGGGGGCCGGGCGCGGGGGCGTCATCGGCAAGGGAGTGCGGTTTGGGCGGTTTCTCTTACAGGGCACGCCGCCGAGCGTGAGCGCCAACTTTTCACCCGCCATGCTGAAGTGGATCGAAGACCTCGTGGCCCGCGAAGTGTTTGATGCGTTGACGGCAGAGCATTGCGTGAATGAGTGTTACGTGTCGCCGCTGGTGCAAGCCCGTGTGCCCAAGCGCGTGGTGAATATTCACAGCTCGGTCTACGGTACGTGCCTACAGCAGTTGGCCTCCGGGACCGCCGAAAAGCCAGGACGCGATCGCCTCAATCTCTCCCTGCTCAAACGTTACGAGCAGCAGTATTGCCAAAAGTTTACCGATCTGGTGGTGACTACGCCGGACGATGCCCAGCAAATGCGGGAACTGTGTCCCCAGCGTCCGGTTCATGTGGTGACCAACGGCGTGGATTTGGCGATGTTTCCCTTGCGGCAGGCCGATCCAGGGGGGCGTCATCTGGTCTTTATTGGGGCGATGGATAACCTGCCCAACATCGATGCGGCGACCTTTTTGGCGAGGGAGATTTTTCCCCATGTGCGGCAGCACTATCCGCTGGCCAAGTTGTCGCTGGTGGGGTCGCGCCCGACGGCAGAGGTGCAGGCGCTCAAGGCGTTGCCGGGGGTCGAGGTGACCGGGCGGGTGCCGTCAATGGTGGACTTTTTGCACCTGGGGACGGTGTGCGTGATCCCCATGCGGGCGGGTTACGGCATCAAAAATAAGACGCTGGAGGCGATGGCGGCGGGCATTCCCGTGGTGGCGAGCGATCGCGGGTTGGAAGGACTGACTGTTGATGGTGATGGCGTACCGCTCCGCGCCTTACGCGCCAACACGGTCGATGAGTACGTCACGGCGATTCAACAACTTTTTGAAAAGCCTGAGTGCAGAGCGACCCTCTCAGCGAATGCCCGCACTATGATTGAAGCGGACTTTACCTGGCAGCAAGCGGGACAAACCTACAGTCAAGTTTTGGCTGGGTAGTGCCGCAGGCTGCGATCGCCCCTGGGATGCCCCAATCATCGCCCCCTTCTAAAGACGCATTAGCCGCTGGCCTGGTGGTCAAGTCGGTCAAAACTAGCCCGGTGAGTCAGCGATCGGCTCGCCCGGTCGGGTTGCCGTGGCGACAGTGGGGACGACAATGGGGACGGCTGAGTGGCCTGGCCCTGCTGTTGGTCGGGGCGGGCACGTTGGTCGGCATCAGCGTGTGGACGAGTGTGATCCTCATTCTGCGACCGCAGCCCCCCCGCTGGCTCGCGCAACATTGGCCGGGGCTGATGGATGCCTGGAGTGACGTGCCCCTCCAGACGACAACTGAGATCGAGACTGAATTAGCGGCACAGCAGCGCTATGCCGGGGATTGGCTGGACTTGGCCCAGCTCAGCGATCGCCCCGAATTTGCTGACCTCAAGCTATTGCCGATTTGGGCCACGCGATCGCCCTGTAGCCACGACTGTGACGCGATCGTCGAGCTGCGGCTCTACAGTCAGCCAGCGGGACGAGCCGCCGCCGACCAATGGCAGCTATTACACCAGTTGCCCGTGCAAGGGCCAACCGAGGCGACGGTTTTGCAAGCCTTAGCCAACCCCGATGCGAGCTTGCTGGGGTCTACCTATCAATTGCCCCTTACCGCGCTCAAACCTCTGCACGACGACGCCTTGCCCGGAGCTTGGCTGACCTTGACCGGACGCTGGCAGCCCCAAGGCAGCCCCATCCTGCATGGGCAGGTGCTGTATGTGAATCCCCAGTTTCGGCGCATTACCTCGCTGCTCAATTGGCAGAGTCCGCCGGGGCGCTTGCCCACCTGGCACAATATCGACCAGCAGGGCGCGCCGGAGCTGCTGGTCAACCAAACCTATGGTCTCGAACCCGACTTTCAGCTTTATCGAGTCAGCAACTTGCAAGCGGTCGGAGCCCATACCCGGTTAGAAGCCATTACGCTGAAGCCGTTGTCGCTGCCGACAGACGCGCCTGCGATCGCCTACAAAAATGCCCTGTTTCTCGCGCAGCGGGGGCTGTGGTCAGCGGCCCACACCCGTTTAACGCAAGTCAAAACCCAACTCGCCGCCAACTGGTCAGATGAGCTGGAACAGCAGTGGCAACTCGTCGCCCTGCACGGTCAATTTAGCGCGGCCCAAGCCGAACGCGACTGGTCGCAGCCGAGTCAAAAGCTGCTGGCCTTGCTGCTCGATGGTCAGTGGCAAGCGGCCCTCCAGCCCATTCAAGAGAAACAGACCGGGTTTCCGAAAGCGGTGTTGCCACTGCTGGAACGGAATTTTTCGCGGGTGTGGCCCCGGTTGACGGCGACCTTGCAGGTTGACCCGGATGATCAAGCCGCGCGGCTGTGGAATGCGCTGCTGCTGCTGACCAAAGAAGACGAAGCCGCCGCGCTGCAATGGTTGACTGCCGATCAGAATTCGCCGTTACGTAAAGAGTTTGAGGCGATCGCCCAAACCGTCACCAACCCCGAACCCGCCCCCATCATTGTGTGGCCGACCGTCGCCGACGATTCGCCGGAAGTAGAGATCGCCGATACCACACCGCCCCTGTGGGATGGCGTGATTGGCGAAGCGAGGGTGCTGACCAACCTCACAGCCCGCGATTGGCAACGCCCGGCGAATGGAGCGGCCTTAACCCTATCACCAGGACAACAGTGGTTCGCCATTACCCTGCAATCGGGACACCAACAGCAGCAGTGGCAGCCGATCACGTTCTCCGCGCGGGTATCGGCACAACCGCCCCCACAACTCTGGCAAACCCTCGGCCTCGGCTCCAGTGCCACCCTGCGCGGTGTCGATCTGGCCGGGGATCGCTCGCAGACCCTGGAGGTAATGGGGGCTCGATGGCAAGGCCAACGGTTAACCTTACTGGCGCGGGGCGTCACGACCGATCGCCCGCTGTTCGTCACTACGCCAGGGCAGTGGCAAAATGTCGCTGCAGTGAATCCGACCGGGCTTGCGGGCTGGCTCGACGCCCAAGCGGCGACGCGCGATCGGCTTTTGACGACCCTGCAAAGTCACTTGGGCTTTGACCCCGGCAGTCTCTCCACCACCTTGCAACAGCAGGCCAACGCGATCCCCCCTTGGGCCACCGTGCGCCCGGTCAATTTGATGGGCGGCAACCCGCCAGCACTCATCGTCACCTTATCCCCAGAATTATTAGCGTCCCAGGACTTAGCCGCCGCGGGACAATCACCCACCGAGCTGATCATGACGGCCTCAGGCGAACTGCTCTACAGCAGCGTGTGGTCGGGCGGCGGAGCCCGCTTAGCTGGGTGGATTCAGCCCCCATCCCAGCAGCCAGTTTTGGTGATCACCGAAAGCGATCGCCCGCAATTTTTGTTCTGGTCACCGCAAAACGGTCGGTTTCAGTAAAAATGGGGAGTGGGCAACGGCGATCGCTTTGTTGAGCCTGCTGATCTGATCCCCCACTGTCACCGCCCCCTTTTCAAGAGGGATAGCAACTGCTCGGTGGGAGTCCCCCTTTTGAAGGGGGATTAAAGGGGGATCGATAGCAGCTGAACGGCTCAACCCATACTCGGCAATCTCCGGCTGCCCTGTCCTGACCAAGAACCATCAGACCGAACTTATGCAACCGATTCACGTTATTGGCGGCGGCCTCGCGGGCACCGAAGCGACCTGGCAAATTGCCCAGGCCGGGGTGCCCGTCATTCTCCACGAGATGCGGCCCCAAAAGCAGTCCCCCGCCCACCACAGCGAGCACCTGGCGGAATTGGTGTGCAGCAATTCCTTTGGGGCGCAGTCGAGCGATCGCGCCTCGGGCCTCCTACACGAAGAGTTGCGTCAACTCGGTTCCGTCGTCATTGGCAAAGCGGACGAGCATCAAGTCCCTGCTGGCGGAGCCCTCGCGGTCGATCGCGCTCGCTTTAGCCACGACCTGACCGATACCCTCGCCAGCCATCCCCTGATCGAACTGCGGCGGGACGAAGTTCACCAAATTCCTGATGATGGTGTCGTCGTGCTCACCACTGGCCCCCTCACCAGCGACGCCCTCTCCCGTGATCTACAGCGCTTTACGGGACAGGCATACATGAGCTTTTTTGATGCGGCTAGCCCGATCATTGTGGGGGAAAGCATCGACCGCGACCTCGCCTTCCTGGCCTCCCGCTACGATCGTGGCGAAGCGGCTTACCTCAACTGCCCGATGAATCGCGAGCAGTATCTAAACTTTTGGCAGGAACTCTGTGCGGCAGAGCAGGCAGAACTCAAAGAGTTTGAGCGCGAAACCGCCAAGTTTTTTGAAGCATGTTTACCGATTGAAGAAATGGCGCGACGGGGCGAAGACACCATGCGCTACGGCCCGATGAAACCCGTGGGGTTGTTTGATGCGCGGCTCGGTCACTTCAAAGATCCGGCGCTCAAGGACAAGAAACCCTACGCCGTGGTGCAACTGCGGCAAGAAGACAAGCAGGGCAACCTGTGGAATATGGTCGGCTTTCAGACTAATCTGCGCTGGGGCGAACAAAAGCGGGTGTTTCGCCTGATCCCCGGTTTAGAAAATGCCGAGTTCGTCCGCATGGGGGTGATGCACCGTAACACCTTCATCAACTCTCCCGAACTGCTGAGCGCGACTCTGCAATTTCACCAGCGGCCCACCCTGCTTGCAGCGGGACAACTGGTGGGCACTGAAGGCTACACGGCGGCGACGGCGGGGGGGTGGCTTGCGGGCACCAATGCGGCGCGGGTCGCCTTGGGGCAGGCACCGCTGACGCTCCCCGTCAACCTGATGATGGGGGCTCTGATTGACTTCATCAGTTCCGCTGAGCCCAAGCATTTTCAGCCCATGCCGCCCAACTTTGGCATCATTCCGGCTCTGCCCACCAAGGTTCGCAACAAGCGAGAACGGTATGGCCACTACCGCGATCGCGCCCTTAGCGACCTGACTACTTGGGCTAGCACCCATAACTTGGCACTGCGATCGCCCACCCTGGTCGCCACGGCCTAAACCATCAGCTGAAATTAGAGATTGGCCAAAACATCACATCCTGGTTGAGGGTGTTGACTGGGTAGATCTGTAATTCAATAAAGTACCCGTTCCATTCGGTTTCGCCTCCGCTCAACCTACCAGTATCGAGAGTTGAGCGGAGTCGAAACTCGGGTTTATTCTGGCAGTTTTTTATGTGCCGGGGCAGCGGTGGGGGTATCGAGAGTTGAGCGGCTTAGTGGTGCAGAAAAGTCCTGAGAGTATTGATGTAGCTAGATTCTCAGATTGAGAAGGGGAGCCATCTGTGAG
>NZ_JACSWC010000024.1 GCF_016888165.1 Halomicronema sp. CCY15110
TACTCGCTGCGGTGACGAATACCCCCATCACCAACCCCAAGGTCTCCACCGCCAGAAAGCGCTTACGCCCTTTAATCGGTTTCCCGGCGTCGTCGCCAACGGCTTCATTCACGCCGGCGGCACTTTTCACACTTTGACTGTCAATCACCGCCTCCGACGGACTCCTCTGGCGACCTGGCTCGATGCGATACCACTCCCGCAACCGGTCATGAATCCG
>NZ_JACSWC010000240.1 GCF_016888165.1 Halomicronema sp. CCY15110
GCCATCTTTCAGGGATGGTCACTAGCCCAGGAGGGATTTATGTGTACTTAGTAGCCTTGGCAAGGAGAGGAACCGGAAGTGCTGCCAGCGGCGAACTCAAAGCCCGCATGGCGATAAACTTCTCCTAAGCCCTCCGGGCAGGCTTCGCCAAAGGCAAGGAGAGGTGCCGGCAGGCGGTGAGGTTTTAGTCGCCCCAGCGGAGTCTAGCAGCCCCTGCTAGGGTAACCTTGACCAGATTTATGCCGAATGAATCGCAAGCCGATCGAGGATGAAAAGCCGGTCAGGCATTGCCAGCGATCTACAGCAATGACATGTCGATGTCGGCAGAGGGGGGCAGTGCCGCATTGGGGGGCGTGCTCGTTTCACCGCATTGAATACTGAGGGTCAGGTCGCTCATGCCCCACATGTCAAAAAACTGCTCGGACAAAATTTCGCCCGCCGCCGTCATGTCGCCATCTGCACCAATCAGGCCCCCTTCCAAAATGCGACCGCGATCGGTTTCTAAATCGAGGCGCAGACTACCATCGTCCAGCGGTCGGATAAAGAGATGACCGTAGGCGAGAACTTGTCCGGCACGACTGATGATGGTGCAACGCATGGGCGGTGAAATTCCAATGTTGAGAAGGGCGATGTGAGGCGGCTGAGCGGGGGTGATGGGTAAGCTGAGAATCCGCCAATAGGCTTTGACCTTACGGGTCAGTGGGGGGCGTGTCAAGGCAAGCGCGATCGCCCCTTGCCCCGCCGCCGTTAGTTTTGTAACACATCGGCAAAGGCAAAGTTCGGCGCAGCTAAGACCAAGATCGTGGAGGGCAACCCCTGCAGCCGTTCTTGCATGGCACTGTAGTAAGCCTGAAAGTCGTCTCCCGGCTCAGCCAAGCCCAGCAAGATGCGATCGGCGTGGCGAGAAGACTGGTGCAAAATCTCGTCGAACGATCGCCCATTGGCCACCAACACATGGGTGATCGCGTCAATCCGCAAGTTTTCCACCAGTTCCTTAATATTGGCTTGGGCCAAGGTGGCAGCGGGTTCGTCTGGCACGACGAGTTTGAGATGAATTTGCGCTTTGCGCCAGTCCAACCCATCGCGCAGTAGTTCCGCCAAAATCAGCATCAGCGCCCCGTTGGCGTGCAAGCCGCCCCACCAAACGTCGATTTGGCGACGGCGCTGGCTGGCAGCTTGAGGATTCTCGCGATAGATCACGACATTGCGTTTGGCTTGGTGCAGGTTGTGGATGAGGTGGCAGTAGCGATCGCGATTTTCCGACGATTCGTTATCTCCCAGCAATATAGTGTCGGGGACAAGCGGCCCCAGTCCGTAAATTTCCACCAGCCGCTCTACCCCTTCAAAAGGGTCTGGCGCTGTCAGTACCCGCACCAGGGCTTGCACCTGCCGTTCGCGCAGATAGTTACTGATGCTTTTTTCCATCTCCTCTTGCTGCATCACACTGCGAGATCCGGTGGGCAAGACGCTGGTAATGGTGAACAGCCCCCGGTTGTGGTTTAGCGTATCGGCCAGCTCAATCAAGCCCCACCGCCGCATGGGCGATCCCGATAACACCAGCATGTGGGGTCGCCAGGTTCTTGGATCTGGATCATGCCCCACTTGAAATAGGCTGGTACGCAGCACCGCCATCCAAATGCCTCGGCGCGCATCGCCCCAGGTACTGCGCAACTCGCGCCGCTGAATCCACAGAAAAATGACCGCCACAATCACCCCAGCCACCACCGTGGCGACGGGGTTGATCAAAAACATGACCGCCAAACAGCCCAGCGCCCCCAACACCGACAGCGACCAATGCACCGCAAACATGGGCCGAAACGAGGGGCTGTCGAGAAAGCCCTCGACCCCAGCGGAAATGTTTAAGACGAGATAAGTCGTCAAAAAGAACATCGTCAAGATCGGGGCAATCAAGTTCAAATCACCAACGACGACGGCCAAGACCACCACCCCCAGCGTCACGGCTGTGCCGATGCGCGGTTCATCGCTAGCGCCGCTGCCCTTGCCCAAAAAGCCCAACCAGCGCGGCAACACGCCATCTCGCGCCAGCGCCTGCAAAATTCGCGGAGCCCCGAGAATGCTGCCGATCGCACTCGATAACGTTGCCCCCCAGATGCCCAACAAGATGGCTGGCCCCCAGAAGGCAATTCGCTGCATGATCAGGGGATCTTCCACCAGGGTGGCGGCATCCGCTCGGGTCGCCAAAAAGAACGGCAAAATCATGTAAATCGCGTAGCCTGTGCCCACGGCGGCCAGGGTGCCGATGGGAATAGAGCGAGTCGGTTCCTTCAGGTCACCGGACATATTGACCCCGGCCATAATGCCCGTCACCGCTGGAAAAAAGACCGCAAACACCCCCCAAAAAGGTTCGCCCCCCTCAGTGCCCCACATTTCTAGCTGGGTTTGCTCTAACGGTGACCCCAAGGCGAGGGAGAGCAAAGAAAGCGCGATCGCCCCCATGATGAAGTATTGCGCTTTGATCGCCAGCTCTGCCGAGGTCAGCGCCAGCACCGCCACCGCAATCGTCACAATGAGCGCCACATAGGTCTGATCGAAGCGACCAAAGGCGTTGACTACACTTTCGGCAAAGCCCAGGGTGTACAGCGCTACCGACAGCGCCTGGGCAAAATAGAGCGGAATGCCCACCGCCCCGCCCGTTTCAATGCCGAGGGAGCGGCTAATCATAAAATAGGCCCCGCCCACCCGTACCACCCGATCAGTCGCGATCGCGCAAATCGACAGCGCCGTCAACAGGGTGATGCTCACCGCCAGGGTGACAATAAGCCAAGCGCCCAACAAGCCCACATTGCCCACCACCCAGCCAAAGCGGAGGTACATAATTACCCCCAAAATGGTGAGCACCGACGGCGTATACACGCCGCCAAAAGTGCCCAGTCCGCTTGCTTGAGTCGCTTTTGGGGGAGCCGCAGAGGCAATATCTTTGGGCATGCAGGTTGTCAAACTTTGGGTATGGTCACCTCTCGATATTTGTTGGTTGCGTCAGATCTCACATCCCCCTGGGGAAATAGCTCATTCCCTATCAATGTGCGGGAATGTGCGAGCCAGGGCGAAGCATTTGAGCCACGATGGTTGAGGTCGGTGTCCGATGGTTTCCCCAAAATGCCTTACCCCTACGCACGTACTTCCAACGTCTCCACCCACCGCACCCACCCTCACACCCAACCACCCTGCTACCCAATCACCCTGCCACCCACCCACTCCCCCTGATCCCTCCCGTACCGATTAGGATGAAAATAATCGCAAAAACCCACTGCCACAACCGCTATCCCTAGTAGACTGGCTGTGGTCACATCGCACTTTTTTCTCCGTTCACTATGGCTAACGCTGGCGACTCTCCCGAAAAAATCCACCTACCCCGCACCGATGAGTCGGATCATCTCAAGCGCATTCGCCATACGTTTTCCCATGTGATGGCGATGGCGGTGCAAAAGCTCTTTCCCAAGGCGCAGGTCACTATTGGCCCGTGGATTGACTACGGCTTTTATTACGACTTTGACAATCCCGATCCTTTTACCGAAAAGGATTTAAAGGCGATCAAAAAGCAGATGATCAAAATCATCAACAAGGACCTGCCTGTGACGCGGGAAGAGGTCAGCCGCGAAGAAGCCCAGCGCCGCATCAATGAACTGGGGGAACCCTACAAGCTGGAAATTCTGGAAGGATTAGAAGCCCCGATCACCCTGTATCACTTGGGTGAAGACTGGTGGGATCTGTGCGCTGGCCCCCACGTCGAAACGACCAAAGACCTCAATCCCAAAGCATTTGATTTAGAAAGTGTGGCGGGAGCCTACTGGCGCGGTGACGCCGAAAAAGCCCAGCTCCAGCGCATTTACGGCACCGCTTGGGAAACGCCGGAACAACTGGCGGAGTACAAGCGCCGCCGCGAAGAAGCGAAGAAACGTGACCACCGCCGTCTGGGCAAAGAGCTGGGGCTGTTTGTCTTTGCTGACGAGGTGGGGCCGGGATTGCCGCTGTGGACGCCAAAGGGCACGCTGCTGCGATCGACTCTGGAAGATTTTCTCAAACAGGAGCAGGTGAAGCGCGGCTATTTGCCCGTGGTGACGCCGCACATTGCGCGGGTGGATTTGTTCAAAACCTCGGGGCACTGGCAAAAGTATCAAGAAGATATGTTCCCCATGATGGCGGAGGACGACCAGTCGCGGCAGGACGAAGTGGGCTTTGTGATGAAGCCAATGAACTGCCCCTTCCACATCCAGATTTATAAGAGTGAGCTGCGGTCTTATAAAGAGCTGCCCCTTCGGTACGCAGAATTTGGCACCGTGTACCGTTACGAGCAGTCGGGGGAACTGGGCGGCCTAACCCGCGTGCGCGGCTTTACCGTGGATGATGCGCACCTGTTTGTCACACCGGATCAACTCGATGACGAATTCCTCAAGGTGGTGGATCTGATTCTGGCGGTCTTCCGCAGCCTGCAACTGAAGAACTTCAAGGCACGGTTGAGTTTCCGCGATCCGGAGTCGGATAAGTACATCGGCAATGACGAGGTGTGGGCAAAGTCGCAAAATGCGATTCGGCGGGCAGTGGAAACCCTGGAAATGGATTTCTTTGAAGCACCGGGAGAAGCGGCCTTTTACGGCCCAAAGCTGGACTTTATTTTCAACGATGCCCTCGATCGCGAGTGGCAATTGGGCACCGTGCAAGTGGATTACAACTTGCCGGAGCGCTTCGACCTGGAATATGTGGCGGAAGACGGCAGCCGCCAACGTCCCGTGATGATTCACCGTGCGCCCTTTGGCTCGCTGGAGCGGCTCATCGGCATTTTAATTGAAGAGTATGCGGGCGATTTCCCCGTGTGGCTCGCGCCCGAGCAAATTCGCCTGTTGCCCGTGACGACGGAGTTAACAGGCTATGCCCAGCAGGTGGCCGATCGCATGGTGGCGGCGGGCATTCGCGCTGCGGTCGATAAGAGCGGCGATCGCCTCGGCAAACTCATTCGCAACGGTGAGAAAGGCAAGATTCCGGTGATGGCGATCGTGGGGGCGAAAGAACAGGAAGCCAATGCGTTGAGCATTCGCACCCGCGCCGAGGGCGAACTCGGGGTGATTCCTGTCGATGAGGTGATTGAGCGGTTGAAAACGGCGCTATCCTCCCACGGCAACTTTTAATCTGTTCGTAACTCATCATGCCGAATCGGTCGCAGGATTGGTTTAATCAAGCACAACGAGATTTGGAACAGGCGATCGCTTCAGCTTTACGCTGTTTTGCAGTCTGCGACAGATCTTTGTGGCTTATCCGAGTTTCTTGAGGAGATAAGATAGCCTGGATTTCTCAACGACATACACACCTTGGATTTTGTCTTTAATCTGCACTTTGGCGTCAGAGAAAGCAATGATAGGCGTGACAAATTTTAGCTGCTTTTGCTGCTTAACCTGAAACGCCTGTTTCATCACTTGTTTGAGAAAGTCTTTTTCGAAGGCATACTTTTGAGAGCCCATCAGTCGATAAAGCTTTTGCCCATCTGCGATGACCCGGCCTCGATGCGATTTTACGTCGATGACGTAGGTTTTATTGCGGGGTGAAAGGCAGACAATATCGATATCGCCCAGTCCTTTACCTAACCGGAGACCATACTCGATTGTCCATCCGGCAGCTGGCAAGTCGGCGATCGCCTCAGCAATATCTTCTTCTCCTTTGGCTCCCTGATCAGCATGGTTAGCCCGCCGCCACCAGTACAGACCATTGAACAAGCAACCGAGACTGGCGACTAGACAAAACACATAAACAATTGGTAGTAGGCTCGGAGCTTGGGAGGAACTGTTAGGAAGCTGAGCCAATAGTTCTTGAAAAAGTGTTTGAAGAAGAAATGGCAAGGCGATCAACAAAGCTGCTGAGGCCATGGCCGTCAGAGCTTTGACTCTTCTTTGCAAAGCCAGATTACGAATATTTTGTCCAGCTTTTCGATGTGATGGGCCCATCAACTCCTTTAGGGAAATGACTTTTTTCAGCAGCAACTCATTGAAGTAAAGTAGCTGCCTCCAGAGCTAGATTTCCCATAAACTCTGGCAATTGAGCAATGGTTCAGCTAGTATCACCCAGCTTGAGGTAAGTAGATGGACAGAAACGAATGTAGCTGGGGAGGTGTATTGAGGAGCCAGCCTTCGATCATTACGGTCCCCTTCAAAGCCAGGAGGCAATTGGTCATGCCCGTGCGATCCTTGAATTCGTCGATCTGGCGATGGCCGAGTAGAGACGAAGTGGATGACGCCTTGCGGCAATGGGTTACTCAACATGAGTCAGCCTTAGTTGAGGCGATCGCGGTCGGCTATTTTGGCTCTTATGCTCGGAACGAGGCCGGAGTTGGCAGTGACTTGGATGTGTTGATGATTCTGCGACAGAGCGCTTTGCCGTTCACCCATAGGAGCCAGCAATGGGATTTTCTCTCAATTCCCGTGCCCGTTGAGGCGCAGATTTATACAGCCGCCGAGTGGGCTCAGCTAGAGACCAATCAACCCCGCTTTTACGCCACTTTACTCCAAGAAGCGGTGTGGTTGAGGAGTCTATCAACCCCACTAGCCAACTTGGGGCAATAGCTTGAGTCGCGTCAACGGCGCGGTCAATTGCTGGCGTTTGCGTTGTAGGTAGGACGGATATCTTTCTGGAAGGTAGTGCAGCGCCAGCCAATCTTGGAAGGCCGCTAACGCCGCCTTGGGGTACACATACTGCCGTGATCTGGCCCAGTCGTTTAGGGGGCGCTGAGGCATGGCAAAGCGATCGCCGTATTGCGGCCCCAGACCCTGAATATTCCAGTAGCGGTTCCAGGCTTTATCAATATTGACCAGCAGGGCGGTGCGAAGTTCGGTTAGGGGGAGCGATCGCGGCGGCTCCGTTTCAAGCAGTTGGCTAATGCTGAAATATCCGACGGGAATACCATTCCGCAGCGGGCGACGCTGAAACGGATCGGCTTTGGGCTGAATGGCCTGGGGCGGTGGGGTGGGCTGGGGCGACGTTTGCACCACCTCGCAGATAAACTGCGGCAGTTGCTTTTCGCTCAGCAATCGCAGACTATTGCGGGCGGCTTCTTTATTCGCTTCAAAGGCGTAATAATCCAACAGCGCCATGCAGACCTGGTAGGGATAGGCCGAAACGTTGGCCCGACCACCAAATTTAGTGCCATCGGGAATGCGGACGAATAGGCGATCGCCACCATAGCTGTAAGTTGCTAGCAAGTTGGCGAGTTTGCCTGCTCGATGGCGATCGCCCACCTGCGGCGTGATTTCGCCCCAGCCCACCAGCGTACTGTTAGAAATGCCACAGGCCCGTGCCAACTCTCGTCCAGACATGAAAGGAGTGCCATCGGGCAAAAGACCGACCTCGATGGGGAGTCCGGAGACCTCGATCGCGGGGATGGCTTGAGGGGCCGGGGGCAATAGGGTAGGTGTAGACATGGTGGTTGAGCGATCGCGAGTAAGCCGTCATGATCGTTTTCCTATTTGGCGAGTCGGTCACCCGTAGGCAAAGATGGCAAGCCAGCGCTAAATATGGAAAATCTAAAATGATTCTAACGCCTCGGTTCTACATTTAGCGCTTTTCGTGCGATCGTTACAGTCACTTCATCGCCAATGGCAATCATCCCCGCCTGCTGGGCCGTTCCCAGCAAAGACACGCCGACTGCCGCCAATCCCAATAGCTGGGGAGCGTTGCGAACAGGCATTCCAGCACTGGACGGCGATCCATCCAGCCCTAGCCGACTGGTCGCGCCCCGCCAAACTTTCCTCTCTAGTAGTGCAAGTTACGACTTGAAGCCCCACCACCCCCTATAACGAAGAAGACTGTTTCCCTACCCAAACATGCCATGACGGTTTCCTTGCCTCAGCCTCGCCAACTGCCCAAAATTGACCCCGTGACTGCTCAGGTCGTCGCGGGTGCCCTCAACGGCATCGCCCTAGAGATGGGCCACAAACTGGCTCGCATGTCCTACTCCAGCATCATTCGCGAGTCCGAAGACTTTGGCGCGGCGATTTTAGATGCCGACTGTCAGCAGCTGGCCGAATGCGCCTACAGCACCCCACTGCAACTCGGCCCGATTCCCGGTTACATGCGGGGCGTGCTCAAAGCCATGGCCGAAGAGGGGGAAGAGTTTTTTCCCGGTGACGTGATTCTCCACAATCACACCTACTATGGGGCCTCCCACGGGCCAGACATCGGCATTGGCATCCCCATTTTTAAGGATGAGGAACTGATTGGTTACTCCTTCACGACGGCCCACCATTTGGATATTGGCTCGTCGTCGCCCGGTAGCTGCGGCATTGTGGATGCAGTGGATGCCTTTGCCGAAGGGCTGCAATTCAAAGCGGTGAAGCTGTACGAAAAAGGCGTGCAAAACCGCCAGGTGTGGCGCATCCTACGGCAAAACATTCGCAGCGCCAACGTGGTGGTGGGCGATATCGAAGCCCAAGTCGCCGCCTGTCGCGTGGGCAAACAGCGCTTTCTCGATTTAGTAGAACAGTACGGCTTGGATACCGTACTGGCGGCCAGTGGTGAGTTGATGGCCTACTCTGAACGGATGATGCGGCAAGCGATCGAGCGATTGCCCGACGGCGAGTACAGCGCCGAAGGTTTTCTCGATGGCTTTTTGGACGATCCCGACCCCGGCAAAAAAGACCTGAAGATTGCCGTCACTGTGACCATCGACGGCAGCGACATGACCATCGATCTGACGGGCACCGCCCCCCAGGTGGACGATCGCCCCATCAATATGCCTTTCGTCGGCACGGTGGACATTGCCATTTTTGTGACGTTGCGATCGGTGCTGCTCGACACCGCCCTGATGGAATATGTGCCGCAAAATTCCGGCCTGACGCGCCCGGTGCAGATCGTCGCGCCCAAGGGCTGTCTAGCCAACCCGATTTATCCTGCCCCAGTGATTGCCCGCTGCTGCCCCGGTAACATCGTCGCCGACACCCTGATGAAGGCCCTGGCCCAAGTGGCCCCCCGCAACGTTAGCGGCGGCATCGGCAACATCAAAGTCACCTCCTACAGTGGCGCGCTGGGCGAAGACTACTGGGTGTATATGGACATCACCGAGGGCAGCTACGGCGGGCGCTACGGCAAAGACGGCATGGATGGCGTCGATACCCTCTATGCCAATACCCGCAACAACCCCATCGAAGATATTGAGGCGCACTTGCCCCTGCGGGTCACCCGCTACGAACTGATTGAAGACGCCAGCGGGGCGGGCAAGTATCGGGGCGGTCTCGGCTCCATTCGCGATATTCAGTTCCTCGCGCCGGGGCAAATGTCGCTAGAGGGGGAAGGCAACAAGTACGCGCCCTGGGGCATTTTTGACGGCAAGGATGGCACCCCTGGCGCAGTGCAGGTGCGCAATCCTTATGCGGCTACGGTGGAAGATTTGCCCTCCAAGTTTCCCTGCCGCAAAACAAAATTGGGCGATACCCTGCGTACCGTCAGTCCCTGTGGCGGCGGCTATGGCCATCCGTTAGAGCGCGATCCGGCCTTGGTGTTGGAAGACGTGCTGGATGAGTTTGTCAGTATCGAGTCGGCGAAGCGCGATTATGGCGTAGTGATTGATCCGGCGAGCCTGGAGATCGACGAGCAAGCGACCGCTGATTTGCGTCGGACGATGGCCGCATAGTGCCCCTGGCATCCACAGCGCTGTCTGATCAAGCGGGCAACTGATTGAGATGTGTCTGTCTGTGCTGATGTTGGGCGTTCTGGCGATCGCCCTTTCAGATTTCACCAATCCTGCTAAAATTTGAATCGCACTGCCGACGTGGCTCAGTGGTAGAGCACTCGATTCGTAATCGAGCGGTCGCGGGTTCAAATCCCGCCGTCGGCTTTCCGTGAAAGACGGGTATCCCCATGCAAAATTCGGCGGCGGGAACGCTATCTGTTTGCCGGCATAATGACCTTACCTCGAAAAAGTGGACATTCCCGCAGAGTCGACAAGGAAGGAGAATGTTCAGATGACTCAGAAACCGCG
>NZ_JACSWC010000241.1 GCF_016888165.1 Halomicronema sp. CCY15110
CGAGAATCTCTTCTGGGCTTTGACAATCGGATAGCAGTTCGTCTAGCAACTCATCGGCGCGATTCGGGACTTGTCTTATTCTGGGCATGATGCGGTCTCCTGAATTATCGGGATTTTAGACCGCTTACACAAAATTCTGATCAGTCTCATTTTGCCATAGCCCGTCGAGCTGGCGTAAATCCCATTCCAGCGACAAAAACAGCACATGAGCCTGGCGCTTGGTCGCATCAGCGATCGCCCTTACTGATTACGCTTAGCGAGCTAACGGGCCATTTGTAGCGACTCCAGATCAGCGCCACAAATGGCTTTCAGGTTGCGGGTGATTTTCTCAATGTCCCAGTGCCACCATTGCAGTTCGAGCAGAGTTTGAATGGTCGCATCATCAAAGCGTTGGCGAATGGCGCGAGCAGGATTACCACCGACTACGGTGTAAGGCTCCACCGACTTGGTGACGACGGACTGAGACGCAATAATTGCCCCATCGCCAATGTGCACTCCCGGCATCAGCGTGGCACCGTAGCCGATCCATACGTCGTTGCCAATCACGGTGTCGCCCTTATTCGGCCAGTCGGCTGGCATGGCCGTTTCCCAGCCGTGACCAAAGACGGGAAATGGATAGTTGGTGAACCAGTCTGTCCGGTGATTGCCGCCATTCATGATGAATTTCACATCGGCGGCGACGGAACAAAACTTGCCGATAATCAAGCGATCGCCAATGAAATCAAAGTGGTAGAGCACATTGCGCTCAAAGTTTTCGGGATTGTCGAAATCGTCGTAATAGGTGTAATCGCCGACCAGAATGTGGGGATTGGTGACGATGTTTTTCAGATACACCAGTCGCGTTTGGCCGCTAATGGGGTGTCGCGTGTGGGGAGAAGGGCCGGTAGACATGCCGTGGGCGGAAAAAGGTGCAAAGGCATCAAGTCATGATGCTGGCTTCTAGCCAATCATAGATTTGGTCAAGTTGATGGGTCGTCACCAGGCCATATTGCCAAAGCACAATGGGCAACAGGTTAGGCGATGACGCCGACCGCCGCACCCCCAGGGCGATCGCCTCGGTGGAAACCGCCAATTCTTGCTGGAGAAACTCAATCAACTGGCTTTGCTGACTCATGGTGAAGGCCCGTTGTGTAGATCTGCGTGACCATTTGCAACAGCATACCCACGAATTTAAAATCTGGATGACTTGCTTAGTGAGACGCAACAGAATCTTTATGGTTTGAAAAGATTTAAGGGGCGTAATTGATGGCTCCGACTCATTACGTAGTCGCTGCGAGTCGGGGCTTTCCATCGTTGCCGAGCGAGATACTTAGGAATTGGCCGATAAATCAATGTTCCGCCGTCGGGGCGAGCGACCCCTCGCCCCGACCACTAACCCTGGTCGGTGATTTTTCGGCAACTCCCTTACACCGCTGCCGCCATGGCCAGATTTGGGTCTGCAGCAGATGCCGCCGCCAGCCGAATCAGCAAATTGCCATTAGCCTCGACCGTGGTGTGGCTGTGAGGCGGCAGCAGGATGGTGGAATCTTTCTGGAAAATCACCGCTGGCCCTTCGATCGCGCCCCCGATGGGGAGGCGATCGCGCTCAAAAAAGTTGGTGGAATATTTCTCTAGCTGACCGTCAACGCGGAAGTAAGTGACCGCTGTTTTTAACCAAGCATCTTGCACGGCTCCCTCGGTGGGCACAGGCAAACCCGAGAGCTTCGGCATCGGACCCGTGCCCGTTACGCGCAGCGTCACCAGTTCCACCGAATTTTCGGGGAAGGCGTGGCCGTACTCAGCGGTATGCAGGTCGTGGAACTGCTGCCACACGCTTTGCAGGGCCGCTTCGTCTAGTTCGCCATTGGGCACAATCGCGCGCAACTCATACCCCTGCCCCACATAGCGACAGTCGGCAAACCGCTGCAAGGTCATCTGTTCGGCGCTGAAGCCATCGGCCCGCAACTGTTCAATTACCTGATCTTCCAACGCCTTGAGGTCAGCGTTGAGCTTATCCAAATGTGGTTCGGTGCTGAGGGTGAATTCGTTTTGAATCAGGTCATGCTTGAGGTCAGTGGTGAGCAGGCCCATGGCCGAGGTGATGCCGGGATAGCGCGGCACGATGACTTCGGGAATGCCCAGCGATCGCGCTACTTCCGCTGCGTGAAGTGGCCCTGCGCCCCCCTGCGCCACGAGGGCAAACTGGCGGGGATCCTGCCCTTTTTGAATGGTGCGGGAGCGGATCGCATTCGCCATATTGTTGTTGACGATGGTGAGAATGCCCGCCGCCGTTTCGTACAGATCCAGCCCGACGCGATCGGCCAGCGCTTGCACAGCGGCGAAGGCTTGGTCCGGGTAGATCGCCATTTCCCCACCGAGAAAATGTTCCGGGTCGAGGCGATTCAGCACCACGTTGGCATCGGTGACGGTGACCTCCGTACCGCCCTTGTCGTAGCAGACGGGACCGGGTTCGGCCCCCGCGCTGCGCGGCCCCACCCGAAACGCGCCGCCATCATCCACATAGGCGATGCTGCCGCCCCCCGCGCCGATGGTATGCACGTCAATCATCGGCACCATGACGGGATATCCGGCAATCCAGGTATCGCGGGCGGTGGCTTCGGCAAAGCCCCGCTCGGTCACGATGCCGATATCGGTGCTGGTGCCGCCCATGTCAAAGGTGATGAGGCGATCGCGCTGGGATTTTCCCCCCGCTGCCGCCCCGCCAAGTACCCCCGCCGCCAGACCCGACAGCAGCAGCGTCACCGGCTGTTCGCCTGCCACCTCTGCCGTCGCCACGCCGCCGTTGGAGCGCATGATGTGCAACTCGCCCCGCACGGACTGTTCCTTTAAACTGCGGCTGAGGTTCCGGATGTAGCGCTTGACCTTGGGGCCAACGAAGGCGTTGATGCAGGTGGTGGTGAACCGCTCAAACTCGCGGAACTGCGGAAAGATGCTGGCGCTAGTGGTGATAAACGCTTCGGGGAACAGTTCCTGAGCGAGTTCGGCAACCCGGTCTTCGTGGCGAGAATCAAAGTAGGAATTGAGGAAGCAGATAGCGACCGACTCCACCCCAGCGGCTTTCAGTTCCAAGATGGCCGTGCGGGCGGCGGCTTCATCCAACGGGGTCAGCACTTCACCACGCGGGTCGAGCCGTTCGGCCACTACCTTGCGATCGCGCCGCTGCACCAGGGGCCGCGCCTGCCAGGGAATGTCTTGCATGATGGAATAATGCTGCGGTCGCTGGTGCCGCCCAATGTGGATGATGTCGCGATAGCCCTCGGTGGTAATCATCCCCGTTCGCGCCCCGTCGTGGGTGAGCAGGGTGTTGGTGGCGATCGTCGTGCCGTGCAGCACATGCTCAATGTCGCCATAGTCAGCTTCGGCCATTTCGCACAGGGTTTGGATGCCCCGAATCATGCCGATAGAAGGATCGTCAACGGTGGTGGGCACTTTGTGAATCCAGGTCTGCTGCTGGGCCACATCCGCCAAAATCAGGTCGGTAAACGTGCCGCCAATATCCACACCGATGAGTTTCATACCCTTTTGCCCTACGTTTTCACTGTCGCTCGGCATCTTAAAGCAGCGGCGGGAAGCGAGAGTGTTCAATCTGTACGTTTCCGGTCGATGGAGTTTCTAACCATTAGCCGACCCTGATTCTCTCTAATGCGGGAATCATATCGTCGCGGGTTTTTCCTAACCTACAAGGAGTGTGACAAATAGAGCAGGCACAGATAGATTGCCTGTTTAGGGTTCGAACCCGGTCAAGGCAACGAGCTTAGATTTCTTGTCACTGCCCCTGAGCTGCTAAGCGCACACGAAGCGCCTGTATTAAGGAAAAGATTCTTTCTTTCTATCAGCAAGGGGAAAGTAGTTATTAAAGGAGGTACTTATGCGACCTCAATTTTTCAATCATAGTTCCACCCAGCGCCAGATTAGAACGCTAATTGGGTTGCCAGCGGTGATGACCGCTTTAATCGGTGTCGGTGCTTGCTCAAACCCCGAACCGCAGGCCACAGAAGAGTCCACCAGCACCTATTCAGAGGAAGTCGCCGAACAAACGGAAACGCTGGAGGCCGTCGCCAATAATCCGGAAGCGTACTTGGGCGAAACGTTAACCGTGGTCGGTGAAGTTGTTGAGACCTACGATTCTCAAGCATTCATTCTGCGGGAAGAAGAGTATTTTGCCGCAGATGAAGGACTCTTGGTGGTGATGCAGGATGCGACCACGCCATTGCCAAATCCCGGTGAGTACGTAGAGCTATCCGGTGAAGTCCAGCAATTTGTTGTCACCAATCTGGAAAAGGACTACAACATCGCCTTAGACAATTCGGTTGTTGAAGAGATTGAGGCCACTTTTGCCGAGACTCCATTCTTGTTAGCGACCGAAGTCAAATATTCTCAAACGCCTAGTGATGGAGAATCCTGAAGCGGATCTGCCGATCTCTAATGTGCCAGGGCGAAAATCTCTTCGCCCTGGCAGGACATTTTAGATAAGGCCGAGAAGCTTGAATTCAAACTCGATGTAGGGCGCATGTCATCGATTGAGCCCGGCGGCTGTCGGGGCAATGATGACCGCGCTGGTGTTTTTATGCTGCCAATTCGGGACGGCCTCTTTTGAGTGACAAGAACTGGACTGTTATGTTTGCGAGCCGCGATCGCCCGCCGTCGAGTCTGCCTCAGAACGCCCCCTCGCTGACGCACTCAGCCAGCGCCGCCGCCATGCCCCCGTTGACCGTAACGATGACTGGGCCTGCTCCTGCGATCGCCGCTGCTGAATCATCGCCGCCTCATCCCGGAGTGTGGGATCGCGGTAAGGCACCGCCGCCCGCGTCAGCAAATGTTCCAACTCCTGCTGTGAGAGCGGGGGCAAATTTTCCTCGGCGTGACTGGCCAAAGTGCTGGGCCAGCGCCGACCGGGAGCGGCCAGCGAGCCGATGTGTAGTCCCGCCGTGGTTAGGGCCGTCCGCACTGCCGCTGCACAAGAATATGTCGCTAATATTCCTTGCGGGTGAAGACATTGGGCTACCAAACTGAGGAATTCCACGGTCCACAGTTGGGGACACCGGGGCGGCGAAAACGGATCAAGAAATATGACATCCGCCTGGAAGTTTTGTGCGACCAAATTTTGAATCTGCTGCCGCGCATCACCGATGAGCAGTTTCGCAGTCAGATGAGTCTCTTCCGAGAAGTGCCCCTTCCAAGTTTGGGAGGGGCACTTAGGGTAAGGGCTAGCGATCTCGGCCAAGGCTACCTGTACCGACTCAGGCCAGTCGTTGAGCAGCCCTTGAGCGATCGCAGCCCTGGGCACCATGACATCCAATTCCAATCCCACTAGGCGAATAGGTAATTCTGGCCGCACTGCCCAGAGGCGCTCCAGGGCTGCCGCCGTGTTATACCCCAGCCCGTAACACACATCCAACAGGGTGATATGGCCCTGGGTTTGGGCGCGTTCTACTAGCTGCGTGGCCTGCACATAGGTACTGCGAGCTTCGTCATAGGCCCCGTTGCGACTGTGAAACCATTCTCCAAACGTCTCAGAATAAAACGTGGCACTGCCGTCCGCCGTTGGTTCGACTGTGAACAGGTCAGGTGCCATTGCCATATTTAGCGAAACTCAAACGACTGATAAAAGATCCTAACTGCCTAATCTAAAGGAATACGGCACAATGGAAGGAGTTAAGAAACATTTCCGTTGCTAAATTCGTTACCCAAAGGAGCGCTCGATGGTCGTCGCCGCACCCCAAACCCAAAAACGCCTCACGATGCAGGTGGAGCCCCAAATCGCCGCTGACACCACAGCGCTGCGATCGCTGGATTGGGATCGCGATCGCTTCGACATTGAGTTTGGCCTGCAAAACGGGACAACCTACAATTCATTTCTAATTCGTGGCGAAAAAACCGCACTGGTCGATACTTCCCACGCGAAGTTTCGCGACCTGTATCTGGACACCTTAAAAGGCCAGATTGACCCTGCAGAAATTGACTACATCGTCATTAGCCACACCGAACCCGATCACAGTGGGCTGGTGCGAGACGTGCTGGCCCTCGCGCCCAACGCCGTCGTAGTCGGTGCCAAGGTGGCTCTATCTTTCCTTGAAGACTTGGTGCATCAGCCTTTTGAGAAGATGCAAGTCAAAAACGGCGACCAGCTCGATTTGGGCAACGGTCACGTCTTGGAATTCGTCAACGCTCCCAACCTGCACTGGCCCGACACCATCTTCACCTACGACCATCAGAGTCAGGTGCTGTTCACCTGTGACGCTTTTGGCCTGCACTATTGCAGCGACGATGTGTATGATGCCGACCTGGCCGCCATCTCCCCCGACTTTCGCTTCTATTACGAATGTCTGATGGCCCCCAATGCTCGCTCTGTGCTGTCGGCGATGAAGCGCATGGACAAACTGCCGGAAATCACCACCGTTGCGACAGGCCATGGCCCGCTGCTGCGTCACCACGTAGCCGAACTCACCGAGCGCTATCGGCGCTGGAGCCAAGAAAAGAGCCAGGCTGAAACCATGGTCGCTGTTTTCTATATGTCGGACTATGGCTACAGCGATCGCCTCTCGCAAGCGATCGCCCGCGGCATTACCAAAACCGGCGTCGCCGTCGAAATGATGGACTTGCGCTCCGCCGACCCCCAGGAGGTGAACGAACTGGTGGGCCGGGCTCGCGGTCTCGTCATTGGCATGCCACCGGCATCCGGTGCCCCGGTAGCCCAAGCCGCCCTCGGCACGATTTTGGCAGCGGTCAGCGATAAACAAGCGGTGGGACTGTATGAGTCCTACGGGGGCGACGACGAACCCATCGATACCTTGTCAACGCGGTTGCAAGACCTGGAATTGCGTGTCGGTTTTGCCCCGATTCGCATCAAAGACACCCCCGATGAGGGCATTTACCAGCTCTGCGACGAAGCGGGCACTGACTTCGGCCAACTCCTAGCCCAGGCCAAAAAGCTGAAAAAGCTGAAGTCCCTTAACGCCGAGCTGGAAAAAGCCCTGGGGCGCATCAGCAGTGGCTTATACATCATCACCGCCCAAAAAGGCGATGTTTCCAGCGCGATGCTAGCGTCTTGGGTCTCTCAGGCTAGCTTCCAGCCCCTGGGCTTTACCGTGGCGGTGGCGAAAGACCGCGCGATCGAATCGTTGATGCAGGTCGGTGATACCTTTGTGCTCAACATTCTCGAAGAAGGCAACTACGCTGCCCTCATGAAGCATTTCTTGAAGCGCTTTCCACCGGGGGGCGATCGCTTCGCCGGGATTCGCACCCGTCCGGCGGAAAATGGTTCCCCCATTCTTGGCGATGCCCTGGCCTATCTGGAATGTACGGTCACTAGCCGGATGGAAGTCAGCGACCACTGGATTGTGTACTGCACCGTGGACGAGGGTAAGGTCTCTGATCCCGATGGCGTCACCGCCATCCACCATCGCAAAGTTGGAACCTATTACTAACTACTAACGCCACTGAATCACCGCGATCGCTCAAAAAGGCCGCCCTGTCATCAGGGCGGCCTTTTTGAGGTTAACTAGCTTTGCAGACTAATCTTCGTAGACGCGGCATTCATCAGCATCGGGATTAGCGTCACAGTAAGCTTCCAACGAAGTCTTTTTGGGGCCGCCTGCCCGCTGATGAGAGGCTTCAGCCTGGAGCTCTTCTACAGCATCCCAAGCGGCGGCACACTCTGAAGAGCTGTCACCAGAGGTATCGCAAGCATTCCGAGCCGCTTGCAGCTCTTCTTGAATTTTCTCTTGAATGTTATTGCTCATAGGAACCCTATCAAAACGTCCTCAATCATTTGCTGCGGCCCACTAGACCCATGGATGTTAGTGACCCAGCGGATATCCTCGGTTAGTGTAACCTTCGGATTTGGTTAGAACAGTGTAAATCGTGGCAAACGTTCACACAGCAGTTGCTCTAGCTATCATCTCGTAATATTCCTTCATCAAGGAATGAAGATTCAACCCCTCTATTTATGTAAGGTACAGCTTGATCAGGGCTAACCATAGGGCCGAAAACCTTACTGATTGTTCGGTTTTTAACCGATGCACCCGGTCATGGATGAGGCTAACGAACGATGTGGCGGCTAGCATCGGTTCAATGTGTACCCCAGCAATCCATTGCAGGATTCAGTTATACCGCTGCGCTGGTATAACACCAAGCATTTCGCTTAGGCTGATAGTAGCGCGATCGCTGGATTGGTATCGCCCTTCGCAACTGGCAGTCACCTCAGCTCGTTCTGTAGACAAACGGGAGGTGTCGCTTTGCTAAAGGAGGACACCATCGTCAGGCAATGTTCGCCCACTGGTCGCAAAACGCTGGCGCATTAGCAGCAGCGCGGACATTCCCCGACGATCGCCAGCCCTCACGACCGACCGCGCCATGGGTGAGCGATCGCTGACCACACTGCTCACAGACCGCATCCCTCAGGAGAGAACCGTGCCCGAAACCCTTCCATCCATGCAGTGGGTGAGTGCCCTATCGACCCAAGTCTCTTTAGAGATGGCGGTGCGCGACCTTGCTGAACAAATTCAGGCCCAGTTGCACACCGCTCCCGATTTGGGTCTGGTCTTCATTTCCGCTGCCTATGGGAGTGAGTTTTCGCGGTTGCTGCCCCTACTCAACGAAGCGCTGCCACTGCCCTGCTTGATTGGGTGTAGTGGCGGCGGCGTTGTGGGCACCCCCCCTGCCAGCGCCGCCCAAGAGGTCGAACAAAGTCCTGGTATTAGCCTCTGTGTCGCTTCTTTACCCGGTGCCACGATTCAGTCCTTTGCCCTGACCGAAGACGATTTGCCCGATTTAGATAGTCCCCCCGCTGCCTGGGCGCAAAAAATTGGCGTCTCACCCGCTGATCAACCTAGTTTCATTTTGCTTGCTGATCCCTTTACCGCTAGCATCACGGAGTTGCTACAGGGGCTCGATTTTGCTTATCCAGGGGCGGTCAAAGTGGGCGGTCTGGCCACTGGCGGCGCAATGCAACGGCAGAGTAGCCTCTTTTGGAATGGCACCCGGCAAACGGAAGGGGTGGTGGGAGTGGCCTTGTCGGGCAATGTCACCTTAGATGCGATCGTGGCCCAGGGCTGTCGCCCCATCGGCCGACCGTTTCGCATTGCGGCGGGCGAACGCAATATTGTGCTCGAACTCGAGGAATGCGACGACTTTGGGGGGAAAACCCAAACCCCGCTGGCCGCCCTGCAAGATATTTTGCAAGACCTCAGCGAGGCCGATCGCGAACTGGCCCAAGATTCTCTGCAAGTCGGCATCGTCCAAGATGGCTTCAAGAGCGATCTGCAACCGGGCGACTTTCTGATTCGCAACTTGCTGGGCGTTGATCCGCGATTGGGAGCCCTGGCCGTGGGCGATCGCGTTCGCGTCGGTCAGCGCTTGCAGTTTCATTTGCGCGACGCCCGCACCTCAGCCGACGACCTCGAAACGTTGCTGACCCGATATCGCAGCGCCCATAAATCAACCCCAACGACGCCCATCGGCGCTTTGATGTTTGCCTGCCTGGGCCGCGGCGAGGGACTGTATCAAAAGCCGAATTTTGACGCTCAGCTCTTTCAAGAATTTGTGGGTGATTTACCCCTGGGGGGCTTTTTCTGCGGGGGCGAAATCGGCCCAGTGGGCGGCACCACGTTTTTGCACGGCTATACCTCGGTCTTTGGCATTTGTCGTCCGGTCACCAACGATTCGCCCTAACGTCTCCGCTGCTCCGGCAGTTTGCCCGTAGATCTGGGCTAGTTTCGCCCCGGCTTATGACAGCAGACCTTGCTGCTGCATGTAACTCAGCAACCAGTTGGTCATGGTGGCCCGCCGCGTGAGGCGGGGGACCAGTTGATCCACGCTGTAGCCCTTAAAGCCCAGATATTCCTTTAACAGTTGTTTATTTTCTTTCGGAATGGAGCGCGTCAGCTGCACTGTTGCCGGGCGGCTCTCGATAAAGTTTGGGGGGGTGGGGTACTTTTCCACCCAGGTGGGCGCAACGGCGCTGGTATCCCACCCCGCCTGAGCTGCGTCGTAGCGATAACCCAGGTAATGCCACACCAGCTGATTGACGGTGTCGTCGGCTAACTTTTCATGCAAAATATCCCAGAGGGTAGCGGTAGTCAGGGGCGGTAATGTGTCCATATCGGCAGCCAAAATCACGGCATCAGCAGAGCATACATTTTTGCATCCTACCGCTTAGCGATCGCCCTTAGACCCGGCCACCGACCTTAGCGCTCCAAGGTTCTTCGGGGAATTGAGCGACGATACATCTCACATAAATGAGCCATCACATCAATCAGGGTCAGGCGGTAGTCCAGCAAAATCTCTTCGCTACGGCCTTCCAACTTGAGCTGCTTAGCAAAGGTCTCCATCAGCTCCATATGGATTTCGACAATCTTAGAAACCGAAATATCAGCGAAAAAGGCTGTTGTGACCAAGCTGTCGATTTGGTCGTTGAGGGTGCTGCCATCTTTGAAATAGCTCAGCACCAATAATCGATAGTCCTGACGGAGTTGGCTAAACAGGGCGGTCCGCTGTTCTGAGTCAAGGTTACGAACAAAATTGCTCGGATCGCGCTTGTAAAACACCCCCATGTACCCCAGCCGCTCGCGCAGTTTCTCGGCCAGGCGCTGCTGCTGCAAACTCAGGGTGAACTGAGAGTCATCGGCGGGGGGAGCAACCTCTTCCGCCGGGGGGTGCAGGTAGGGCAACTTGAGAAACTCACTAATGGCCTGTTGGATATAGTTATCGAGTTGCTTTAAATCAGAGGCGGCCACACAGATCACCTTCTCGTGATACTCGACGGCCATGGTTTGGCAGGTCGCCGAGACTTGCACGGTACAGGCGATAGCCTGGCCCTCGTCATCCGAGGGGAGCACCTCATCACCGACTAAATCGACTAATAGTACTGGCAGCAAAATATCTTGCTGCTTGAGTTGCTCTAGCGGGGCCGCTAGCTCTGGTGAAAATTCCAGCACGAGGCAATCAATGCGATGGCGATTTTGCTGTACCCATTGCAGAAATGGGGTGATCTCCGCATCCGTGTAAATTTGATAGGTGCGCTTATCCAGCACGGCTTCTAAGGCGTGTTGCAGCGAATGTTGGGGGGTAAAGCCGCCGACTAGAAAATGTGCATGCAAGGGTTTCAACTCTCTCAATAATTACGAAAATTACGAACGCGGATACGATAATCGTCTCAGGAACCAGGGCATAAATGCTGCTGCGGAGCCGGAAAGGGACACTCTTGACCTTAGTCGTGAGGCCTGAAGACTGGAGTGCGCCAGGGGAACAGGCTAGCGATCGCAGCAGTTTCAGCACAAACACCTAGTTCCTGGTTATGCTACTGGAATAGTCAGGCGATCGCGAATTTGAGAGCGGCATCATACGGCAGTATGGGCGATCAATTCGCCAGTTGACATTGACATCCAGTAGTCTACGATGTTTGCATTTCTTAAACTAAGCGTACCGTAAACCTCTACGGGCTTAGTGGCAATGGTCATTTTTCGTTTTATGAGCACTGATTTTATGAGCACGGTTAGCGTATTTAAAATTTGCCCGGCTAATCGATTTTAGTGGTGGGTAGTTGGTATCTTCGTCATTAATGGCCGGTAGCGCGGTGGTGGCGGCTCCGGTTGCTGGGCGATCGCCGCTGCTTCGTCCCCCTGGTCGTCAGCGACTTACTGATGTTGCCTCCATAAATTTCCCTGCTTTTGTTCATGAGGTCTTGATGCACATATGACACTGCCGTCGCTGGCTGAATTTATCCGGTTAATGCCGGCTAGCGTGGTAACTGAACCTCCGAGCCGCTGGTTAGCCGATTGCCTAGACAGTCAGGGCGATTACCTGGTGTTGTTGAATCAAGATCACGCTCCCCTCTATGGACTGCCCCTGAGCCAACTCCTCCATTTAGCCCAGACGGCTGATGAGGTATTGACGCTCCCCGTCTCCGGTTACTTCAGCACAGCATCAGCCCCCGTGGTAGAACTCGCCCAAATCGACGACGTGGCGGACGTGCTGCAGGTTATTGAGTGGCAAACGCCCATTGACACCGTCATTCAACGGGTGGCGTCAGGGCCAGAACAGCGTTGGGTCGTGGTTGACCGTCAGGGCCACTACCAAGGCATGTTAGATACGACTCGTCTATTGGCGAATATCGTGCAGTTGTTATCAGCGGCTAATTCGACTGATGCCGAGGCGATCGCCCCCCCCGCGCCCGAAACCATGGCATCGCAGAGTCAGACGGCGTTGCTCACCTACTTGGGACACGAACTGAAAACCCCCCTCACCTCACTATTAGGGTTATCCAGTCTGCTCAAGATCGGGGGCGAAAATCTTACGACTCGACAGCAGCGCTATACCAGCCTGATTCAGCAACATTGTCGGCGGCTGGCGGCCTGGGTCAATACCTTGGTTGATCTGGGCCGGATCGAAAGTGCCACCCTGCGACTGGTGCCTCAAGTGATTGATTTACCCGCCCTGTGGGCTGAAGCTTACAGCCAAGCTGCCCTGAGGGCGGGGCTGGAGCACCAAACGCCCGTGCTCTCGATGCCCCCGGTGTTGCAAAGCCCGTCGTCACCCCTCACATTGGTGGCCGATCAGGTGCGGTTGCAGCAAATGCTCAGTTGCCTCATGCAAACGGCCTTAGTAAACCGTGAGGCTGACCAGTCAGGAGAAGCCCTGCTGCTCGATATTTTGCAGTGGGACAATTGGCTGGGGTTTACCATCTCAGGGATTGACGATCGCCTTGCTTTAGAACATTTATCCCAAGCAATGACGGTGCCGCCGTTTGCCTCCCTCCCAGCGGCGGCGACTCCCCTATCAGCCGAAATGGGGCATTGGCTAGAATGGCTGCTTGTCCGTAAGCTGGCGCAGCTGCATCAAGGTGAGCTGGTCATGACGGTGCACCAAGAGAGGGGCATTCGGCCCACGTTGCTATTGCCCATTTCTCCTCTGCCCGATGCCACCAGAAGCAGCCGCTTTTTGTTAGTGGTAGCGCCATTTGAAGCGGAGTCGATCGCCCAACTTTGGCAACAAGCGCATCAGCTGAATTATCAGGTATTGATGACGACGCACATTCACGATGCGATGGAGGTGGCGACTCACTTGCCCGTAGCGGCGGTGTTGGTGCTGCTGCAATCGCACCAGATGCGAGAAGATTTGCAAGCGTTGAAAACGGCTTTGGCAGCCAATAATCAATTGCTGATCGCGCTGGTGCCGCCGCATCTCTCGGCATATCTGGGCGAATTGCCCGTTGATCGAGAACTGCTATGGCCCACGGATGGGTTGGGGAGCGTGCTGCTGCAACCGCCAACGGCTATGCCAGCGCCAAGTCGTTTAACGATTTTGTATCTGCGTTCGGAAGATCATTCGATCGATCCCAGCCAAAAATTCCCTCATATCTTTCATGATTTTGGCTGTCGGGTTTTAGAAGTAGATGACCTGCAACAGGCGAGTTTGCTGAAGCGGGTGTGGCGACCCGATGTCGCTGTGCTCGACCCCGCGATCGCCGATCCGCAAACTTATTTGCAAAGCTTGAGTCAACTGGCTGAACTCACGTCACTGCCGCTGATCACCTTGACGATGGGGGCCACTCAGGCCGCCCATGCGATTTCCAAATTGTCGGTATTTCCATGCTTGGTGGCTGAGACCGCGTGGAATACGCCTGAATCGGCGGAGCGGATGTCGGCCTGGTTGGTGCAAGTGTTGCAGGTTGCCGCCACTGAAGGCTCGAATTAAAGCGTTTCGCTCGGTCTGCTAGGAGGCTGGCGGTCGCTGAGGGAGATGCGATCGCGGCCCGTGGCGAGACTGGATACCCAAAAAACTGAACTTCAGACGCGATACCTGAATTTATCTGAACTTTTCCCCGTTGTCGTTCCCTAGGGGCTAAGCGACTATATAGACATCCTGTAGACTCGCGTGTGCTCCTTGAGCACGGGCCGAGCTGGAACTCCTTTCCGAAGGTGATCCAGCTCGGTTTTTCATATTTAAAGCGCGGCGCGGAGGCACATCGCGATCGCTCCCCCTCATCCCGAATCGGTGCTATTGATTCTGCAACGTAGCGCTACCGATCGAGCCTCCTTCGCTGTCGCCGCGTCTTGATCAAAGGCACTCAATTCCCACTGGAGAACAGGATCCCTCGGTGCCCCAGCGGCCCTTTCTGATTGGCAAATTGGGAGATGTCACAATGGAAGCATGCAGAAATGAGGTCTCTTGATGCCTGAGAAAAATTACTCCTGGAAAGGGAGCCCAAATGCTGGCTTAGTCCTGGCGCTAATTGCCTTAGGGGCTGGGGTGTTGCTAATTTTGGCTGGTTTTAGCTAACGCGAAAGCGGCGATCGCCCACTGGTTATTAGGGGCGATCGCCGCTGGGCACTTTATTCAACTGCACGCTGAGTAGACTTGGTGCTAAAACCGCTCTTGACCAAACGGGTCAGCTCCAAGCCCAGTGCGGCTAGTCCCCATCGTTGCTGCCGCCGTGGGGGCGTGAATTCCCCGGATCGCAGCCTTCAGAACCGTTGCCTCGGCCTTGGTTACAGTTGCGGGGACGGCGATCGTCATCGTCGTCGTCGTCGTCGTCAAAATCGTCATCATCGTCGTCGTCATCGTCATCGTCGTCGTCGTCGTCAAAGATGACGGTGTTGGTCTCCGTGGTGGTGGTCGTCGTTTCGACCGTTTCAAAGAAACCGACCACATCCACAATGTATTGGGAATAGAACATCTCCACCAGATTCATGCTCGCCATCGCCTGGTAAAGATAAGAACAGGCTTCGGCGCGGGTCACCAGGTCAAACAGATTTAACTCAGTGACGACGGGATAGTTGACGATGACGCCCCGTTCCACCAAAGCGGCCACGATTCCGCGATATTCCACCGGAATGGTGTCGGCATCATCAAACACGCTGAGAATTTCCTCGACGGTCGTGGTGGTGGAGGTGACTTCGGTATAGCCGAGCGATCGCGCCAGCATCACCCACATGTCCAACTTGGTCAGGGTTGATTCGGGGTCAAAGGTATCGTCATTGGCCAGGTCAATCCACCCTGCTGAGTAAGCTTCTCGGAGCGCGTCATAGGCCCAGTAGTACTGCGAGACGTTGCGAATATTCACCACCTCGCGCACGGCAGTTTTGTTAAAGGCTTTGGTCACCATCGCCGCGTAATGAGCTTTGGTGAGATAGGAGTCAGGCAAAAACTCGCCATCGGGATAGCCCGACACAATATCAATCGCGGCTAAGCGATAGATAAAGCCATTGGCCCAATAGTCTGTCGCGATGTCGGTATAGGTTACTTCGGTGACGGTCGTCGTTGTTTCTCGAATGATCTCGGTCTCTACGAAACCGTCATCATCATCATCGTCGTCGTCATCATCGTCGTCATCATCGTCGTCATCATCGTCATCATCATCGTCATCGTCGTCGTCATCGTCGTAATCGCCATCATCATCGTCGTCGTCGTCATCTTTGAGCTGGTCGGTGGGGAGTTCAGCGACTTGCTGGGACGATGGACTGGCGTCGATCGTGGCAGCAGTGGCCGCATCGGTAAACAGCGATAACCCGGCCAGCGGCGACAGCAACGGGGTCAACAGCGCGAGAAGCGTAGCAAGGGACGTACCGTTCAGCAGCAAACGATAAACAATCTGGCTCATGGTTTAGTTACTCACAAAGTGATCGAAAATTTTCAGCAAAATCAGTCAAAAATTTCTAGAATCAGAAATTTTCACGGAAAAGCTAACTTTTCAATTGCAATAGCAATCGTTAGCAGCAGCGCGCCCTGCCTTTGCAGCTATTGACCAACAATCCTTGCTGATGTTCCCAGCATTGATTTAGTGTCAAGTGTGTTTAATGCTGCCCCGGCTAGCGGAACTTACGTAGCTGTATCTTCGTCAGAACCATGCCAAAACTGCTGGAGAATTTCCCCTGGCGGTCGGTCCCAGGTGTCGCGATGGTCGTAGATTTTGCCCGCTTCGTTCAATAAATAGAGGGAATAGCCGTTGAAAAAGAGGCGGGGCTGCCAGGGGAGCCGCAGCGTGCCGCGTACCGTCCAGTCGGCCCGGATGGTCAACTCATCGGCCACGCGCACCTCATGCAAGTCGAAGTGCAGATCACTAAAAAAAAGGCGACCGTGGAAGCGCAGTGTCCAAAAAATGATGCGGTAGTTGAATTTGCCTTTGAATTGGTTGACGGGGTCTTTGAAAAAGATGTCGCGGGTGTAAATGTCGTAGGAAATATCTCGCTCAAACAACGTGGGCAAGTCGGCCCGTAAGGTAGCCAAAATCGACTCATAATCTACCGCGATCGCCATATTTCGCTCTCTTAGTCCGCTACACTGCTCAGTGAATGTTGTCGTTCACTCGTCCTATTCCATCTTATGGTCAAGGTCTTCAAGACTTTTATGCTTGCGAGTCTGCTCGGAGCGCTGTTACTTTTTGGATTGCCCTCACCTGCCCACGCGGAGACTTCACCGATGATTGCTGCACTACCTGGATTCAAAGCTCTTTTTAGTGGCTCCCGCCCTGACAATATTGGTGTGAAAGAGGGGCGCTTGGCGGCTTGCCCCAGTAGCCCCAACTGTGTGGTGAGCCAGGGCGAAGCGGATGCGGAACACGCGATCGCGCCGCTGACCTATGACAGCGATCGGTCTACGGCGGTGGCCAAACTCCGTGAAGTCGTGGAAGCCCAGGAGGGCAGCGTAGTCATCGACCAAACCGACACCTATCTCTACGCCGAGTTCACCAGCAAGCTGATGGGCTTTGTGGATGATGTGGAATTTTACTTTTCGCCGACAGAAGCGGGGACCATTCATGTGCGATCGGCGGCGCGGTTAGGCCAATCGGATCTCGGCGTCAACCGCAAGCGCATTGAGGCCATTCGCGCCGCCTTTGCGGCATAAGGCGCGGGTCATTTCCCCGCGATCGCGGGGGGGATATTTGTCCGCAATGTATGGGCGATCGCCAATGCGGCCTCCCGAAATTTTGGCAAATCAAACCGGGATCTTGGCAAATCAGCCAGGTGCCACTTCGGCGATCGCCAATTCCCGATACCCGGTTTGGGCATCCAGATGCCGCTGAAAGGTCACCCCTGATAATGCCCCCACCACAATTTCAGCGGTGGTAAAAATCAGGCAGCCCGGCATGACGTGACCGCCGATCATTTGTCCCTGACTGTCGGCGATCGCCAGATGCAAGTGCAGCCCGTCTCGCGACAAGGTGCCCACCAGCGACACGATCTCAAAGCGCCCGGTGAGGATCGTCTCGCTATCCTGTCCGGCAAAGCGTAAGCTGGCCTGCTGCAAACTGCCCACCGTCGTCAAAATGCAGCCCGCCGCGATCTCCCGCGACTCGGTAAGGGCCTGCAAAGAATGCTTCAAATCATCTCCAGACGAGAGCCTGAAGCAGTGAGGCGTCAGAGCGGTTGCCGCCCAAGCAGGATAAGCCATGGTTCTTTGTGTGTGCCAATTCCTACAGTTGTAAAACAGTTGCGCCGCCGTCGTCTATTCACATCTCAAGAACGGGCCGATCGCCGCTACCATTGAAGGCACTCTGGCCGTTGCGAGCGATCGCAACGGCATCCAGTATTTCACCGTTTCAACAGGCTGATGGGCAAATCGTTAACGTTCGCAAGAAAAGTGGTGGCGGTAACGGGGGCGTCTGGCACGATGGGGCAGGCGCTGATGGCTGAGTTGCAGCAGCAAGGGGCCACCGCGATCGCCCTCACCACCTCCCCCCAAGCAGATTTTGCCGAAGCTGTGCAGGTCATCACCTGGGAAACGGGACGGGAGGCCGACCTGCAAGCAGTATTCCGAGAAGTGGATATTTTGGTGATTAACCACGGCATCAATGTCCATGGCGATCGCACCGCCGCCGCGATCGCCAAATCGCTGGAAATTAACAGTCTGTCAGTGCTGGCACTGATGGATACTTTCATCGCCGCCCATGAAGACGCCACCGCCAAGGAAATTTGGGTCAACACCTCCGAAGCGGAAGTCGGCCCTGCCTTGAGCCCCCTCTACGAAATTTCCAAACGACTCATCGGCGATCTGATCACCCTGAAGCGCCAGGATGCTCCCTGCACTATTCGCAAAGTCATCCTTGGCCCCTTCAAAAGTAATTTGAATCCAGTGGGGGTGATGTCCGCTGAGAAGGTCGCGAAAGGGGTGGTGGCTCGGGCCAAGCGCGATCGCCGCAACATCATCGTCACCATCAATCCCCTCACGTTTCTGGCCTTTCCCCTTAAGGAAACGATCCAGTCCCTCTACTTTCGGCTCTTTTCGCGATCGCCCCAAGCCTAATCTCACCCTGCCTCCCGCCCCACTGATCCCCGGTATCCCTCATGCCAGCTGCATCTCCAGCTACTCTACAAGCTGCCCAAGCCGCCTTTGCCGACTTCACCACCGGACTCGCCAAGGGTGACTGGCAGCCGTTTCTCGATCGCGTCAGCGACGATGTGGCCTTTTGGTTTCCCGCTGGCCCCTGTAAAGGCCACAACCAGGGCAAAGCCAAGCTGGCGGCCTTTCTCACCGCTGTGCCCAAAGTCTTTGCCGGTGGGTTGACTGTGGCAGTAGTGCAGATCACCAGCAGCGACACAACCGTCGTGTTTGAAGTGCGCTCGACGGGCACGATGGGCGGCGAGCCATATGAGAATCAGGCCGCGATCGCTTTCGACATTCGAGACCAGCAAATCTGCGCCTACCGCGAATACCTGGGCGTCATCTTCCAACTGGGGCATTAGGACTGCAGCCATCTGCACGGCGGTGTTTGTTCACCTCTACTCAACCCAGCAATGGGGATGCCGAAAAGTGCCAATCCCCTCTCCGAAAACCGCCGCTGTCCTGTCTGAAAGATCGGGTGGATTCTGCTGCTGTCTTACTTATGGTGTAGATGAAGGTTATCCCCCCCAAGATCATGCCAAGCTCCCTGACTGACACCCTCCAAAGCATCGTTGAAAAAGCCGCCATTGTGTTACTGAGCTGTATCGACGACGCCTTGATCATGACCCTCAGCAAACTCGGCATTAGCCTGCCAGGACTACAGTTTGTGAGCACCGTCCTGATTACGATCACCGTGTGCGTTTGGCTATATCGCATTCTGCGTTTCGTCAGCCGCCACTACCGCCTTCAGCTCAGCTGTGCTGCCTGGTGAAACAGAAAAGGACGTCGCCTGGGGGTTTATCCTCAATCGTCATGTTTAAGAAGTACTCTGCTTGATCGATTAACCGCTATCAACCCGCTATCCTGAGCCCACATAGAAATTAACCCATCATGTTCGTGTCACCTTTGCCCCCAATCCCCATTTTCCCTACCCTGCGCTGCGTTGCTGGCGGGGTCGGTTGCCTGCTCGCGATCGCGGCTCCTACCGTGGCCCAATCTTCCCCCTCCCCCCAGCCTCTGACCGTCGAAGCCCTCAGGGTCAGTTCCCGCGCCTATACTCCTCCAGCCGGTTCCCAAAGTTCCGGCGGGGCCAGCACTGGAGGCGGCGTGCGCGGCTGTGGCAGCGACATGTTCGCCCTCGCGCCCGCGTTTCAGCCCCCAGGGCAAACCTTCTCCGAATATCCCACCTTTATGTGGTACCTCGGTGACGGCTTTGCCGATCGGCTGGAATTTACGCTCTTTCACCAGAGTCCCGCAGGCGAAACCGAGATCTTCAGCCAGGCGATCGCCGTGGGCGAGGCAGGATATCAAGCCTTGACGCTGCCGACGACTGCCGAGCCGCTACAAGTAGGGGAAACCTACCGCTGGCAAACCACCCTGTACTGTGATGCCGAAAATGATCAGGCCATTCAGTGGGTCGCCGCTGCGATCACCATCGTTGAGCCTCCCCGCAGTTTGGCCCTGCTGGAAACTGTCGCCCCCACCCCGTGGCAAAAAGGCATCAGATTTGCCCGGGCGGGTTACTGGTACGATGCCTTATCCCAGGTTTATGCCACTGACACCGTAGAGGGCCAAGCCCTGCGCCAAGCCTTGCTGCTGGATATTGCCGACCTGGCAGCAACGGCCGACACCAGCGCCGCCAATCGCTGGAGCGATCGCCTCCGTAACCTAGCCGAGACGCCCTAAACCAAACTCAGGGAGCAGGGTGGTTTGATACCCGCGAAGAAAAATTACGTTTGCCATTACGCTGGCCCGAAGGCAAGGGTGGTGAACGGTACATCAAGCTTTGTGGATATGGGCCAATCAATGGCAGAAAGTTTTTTCTTTCCTAGTATGAAAGCATTCTGCCTCAGAAATTTGACTGAGGGTTCGGCGATCGCTGACCAGATCACTCCGACAAGCAGCCTTGAGGGTGATCAGCCAGGGATAATTATCAGTAGCGATCGGCAGGAGCAATGTCTTGAAGATAGAGCGGTATCAGGCCAAAACCAAGCGGGTCAATCGGCGGCGAGTCTACGAAATCAATGGCTATCAGTATCCGGGGGTGACTACGGTGCTCTCGGTGACGAAGCCAGCCGAAGCGAGAAAGGCGCTGTATGAGTGGCGTCAGCGCATTGGCCAAGAAGCCGCCCAAGCGATTTCCAACAAGGCATCTTCGGCGGGGACGCGGCTGCACAAACAAATCGCCGCGTACTTACAGGATGAAAGCGTGGAGATTCCTGCTGATTTGGGTGGATACTGGGAGTCGATGCGGCCCATTCTCCAAGATGTGGAGGAGGCGCTGCTGGTGGAAGGGGCGGTGTGGCATGATGCCGGCTATGTGGGCTTTCCCGATGCGGTAATGACCTATCAGGGCAAGCTTTGTGTCTGCGATTGGAAGACGGCGATCAAGCCCAAAAAGCGGGAGTGGGTGGGCGATTACTGTTTACAAGTGGCTGCTTACGCTCGGGCGATTGAGCAGGTGTATGGCGAAACTGGCATGAAAGTTGAGGGGGCGTTGATTGCGATCGCCCTTGATGATGCCCCGGCCCAAACCTTTTGGCTCGATCAAGCCGAGATTCAAACCCATTGGCAACAGTTTCAACAACGTTTGGCTGAATACTACGTCTTACGGCCTCGGGCATCTGAGTGAGTGTGCAACCGTTGAACTGGGATTTTAACGGCGAGGACGAGTCGTTTCATGCTTTTCGTAGGCGGCCACGATGCGCTGCACCAAGGGATGGCGTACCACATCAGCCTGAGTCAATTTGCAGAAGGCAATGCCCTCGACTGAGGCCAAAATATTTTGAGCCACCGCCATGCCAGAGGTTTGAGTGGATGGCAAGTCGGTTTGGGTGGTGTCGCCAGTCACCACCATCCGCGACTGAAAGCCTAATCGCGTCAGCACCATTTTCATCTGGGCAGGGGTCGTATTCTGCGCTTCATCTAAAATGATGAAAGCATTGCTGAGGGTGCGGCCCCGCATGTAAGCGAGGGGGGCTACTTCAATCACGCCCCGTTCCATGAGCACGGGGATTTTTTCCGGATCGATCAGTTCGTGTAGGGCGTCATACAAGGGCCGCAGGTAGGGATTAACTTTTTGCTGTAGGTCACCGGGCAAAAACCCCAAGCGCTCTCCCGCTTCCACTGCGGGACGAGTCAAAACCAGTCGCTCATATTCGTCATTGAGCAACGCCTGGACACCGATCATCGCGGCCAAAAAGGTCTTGCCCGTACCCGCCGGGCCAGAACAAAAGATCAAATCGCTCTTCTTCAGTGCTTGAATGTATTGTCGTTGACGAAAAGTTTTGGCTCGGATCACCTCACCCCGGCGGGTGCGGGTAATCGTTTCGCCCTGAATGGCGCGCAGTTCAGCCAGTTGGTCGGTATTGATGGCTTGACGGGCGGTCAGAATATCTGCTCGACTGATCATGGTGCCCTCGGTCCATAGGGGCTCTAAGGCCCGTACAATCTGGCGAGCCAGATCAACACCATGCGCTGTTCCAGACAGCAGGAGGTCGCGCCCGCGTAGGGCAATTTGCGCTCCGGTTTGCTCTGAGATGAATTTGATGTTGTCGTTCTGTTGACCTGAGAGCGCAATCGCGCTTTCAGATGACGGCAAATCGATGTGGGCAGTTTGCTGCATGCAGCGGCATCTCAGCGGTTAAAAAACAGTTATTTCTTTCGCGGTGGGGCGGGGCGATCGCCTCGGCGGGGCGGGCGACGACGTGAGCCACCACTCTCATCATCATTCCGCGATTTGTGGGCCGACTCGCCATAAACATCCAGCGCAACCCGCTCGCCGTAAAGGGCCGCAGTGGCTTGCAGAACGGTGCGGATGGCTTGGATATTGCGCCCGCCCCGACCAAACATGCGCCCCCGATCTTCTGGCGAAAAGGCAACCCGCAGAGTCGCTCGGGGTTTGTCAGCAACTCGCTCGATATCAGTTTTGAGTGCGTCAGGGGAGTCGAGAAAGGGCTTCATCAGGTAACTGACAAGGCCCTCATAGTCTGGTTTTTCAGCCATTGCCACCGATCTCATGGAGTTTGCAGGGAAGCTAAGGAATTACTTAGCTTCCGTTTGAGCGGAGTTCAGCTGATCAAAAACGCTGGCCTTTTGCAAAATGCTGCGCACAGTCGGAGTGGGTTGAGCGCCTTTTTGCAACCAGCTCACAATTTCTGGGACTTCTAACCGAGTTTCGTCGGTACGAGGGTTGTAGTAGCCCAACTCGGCGAGGGGACGACCATCGCGGCGAGCTTCGCTGGGCATAGCGACGATACGGTAGCTGACTTCACGCTTTTTACCAAATCGCTTTAGACGCAACTTAATCATGGATGTTTGACTGCTCAGTATTGACAACGACTGAAAATGACAAGACCTCAATCCTAGTGAACGGGTCTTGAATTTGCAAGTCTCTTATTCTATCAGCTAAGTCTAGACCTGTGAATCCTCTGTGATTAACCACAGCAATTTTCAGGATGGCTTCGTTAACTCATTAATGCCGCTCAGGCTGGGCTTGTCGACGCCTGTTCACTCTGCGATGAGCTCAGGGTAAATAGCGAGTTTCTCAGAATGAGAATTGCTGGATTGACCCGCCTAAGGTGTGGCTTTTTTCAAGGTTTGGAGGTTTGCTGTAGGGTAGGAATCGGTACGCTTTTATACGTTATCGAGGAGTCTTTTGTGGCGGCTGTTCGTGTTCGGCAACATGTGAATCCCCTCAGCTATAAGTATCAGACTAAGGTTGAGCCTGTGGATTGGGCGGAGATTTACCAAAATCCGCATCAGCCTTTGCATCTTGATATTGGTTGCGCGAAGGGTCACTTTATCAGTCAGATGGCGGTGTTGCAGCCCGACTGGAACTTTTTGGGGCTTGAAATTCGTGCGCCTTTGGTGGACTACGCCCAACAACAGCGCGATCGCGACGGGCTGACTAATTTGCATTTTTTGTTTTGCAATGCCAATGCTTCCCTCGCTGAGCTGCTTCAGGTCTTGCCACCGGGAGCTTTGCGACAGGTAAGCATCCAGTTTCCGGATCCGTGGTTTAAGAAGCGTCACCAGAAACGCCGGGTGGTACAGCCAGCGCTGGTGCAAGCCTTGGCGACCTACTTGCCAGCAGGGGGACGGGTGATTTTGCAGTCAGATGTGGAGGAAGTGGCGCGAGAAATGTGCGATCGCTTCTCGGAAAATGTCGCCTTTCAGCGCTCTGAGTTGGCTTGGTTGGCGGCGAGTCCGTTTCCGGCTCAAACTGACCGCGAAGAGCTGACGCTCGGCAAGGGATTGCCGGTTTTTCGGGCGATTTATGTCAAGCAAGAAACTGATGCCCACTAGGTAAGGCGGCAAAATTACTGTGGATTGCGACAGGACCAATAGCGATCGCGGCCATTCTATTTCAGAGATTGATTGACGACCTCTATCGGCAGCCCTAATGCTTCAGCAATTTGCGCTGCTGTTAGCCCCATTTGCTGAAGTCGGTAGACTGCGGTCAACCGCGTCTGGCGCTCGGCCTGTAACTCAGCCTGAGCCTGCGAGGCTTGTTCTTGAGCTTGTAAGGCTTGTTCTGCCGCTGACAGATAACGGCTACCTGATTGGTCAAACCATGACAGCAGTTCTTGTTCAAAACCGCCTAACTCCCCATGATGCCGTCCGATCCCAAGGCCTACTTCTGGCATCCAGTAGGGTTCGCCGAGTTGTAATTGATACTGTCCTTCAGTGAGTTTATAGACTTCAAAGGGTTGATGTCGGTCGCGCTGCCAATGTTCGGGGTTGTAAATGACGTAGTACAGCACTCCCAGGTTTTCGTAGATCGTCCGTTTGGTGTCGTATTCGCCACCGGGGGTTTGCGAAACTACCTCTAGCGCGAGGATCGGCACCACGCCGTCTTCTTCCCAGGTGACATAGCTTTTGCGTGATCGATTACCGGATTTGCGGCGGGGAATGCCCAAACTGAGAAAGCCATCGGGCACCACGGGCACGCGCGGATTGATCCCGGTGAGGTGATAGATGCCCATATCGACGGCGAAGTACCAATCGTAGCGACCCGGCCAGATTAGCTGTAGCAAGAACAGCAGGTAATTGGGCAGAAGATTTTGATCTTCATTATCCACGGGCAAGCCATCCGAGTCGGGTAACTCGTCGCTAGTGGGCAGCGTTTGGTAGCGGTCAGACTGAACCATGGGCGTCACGCTGAAGCGATCGTCTTCCTATGATAATGTGCGCTCCGAACTGAGGTCTACAACACATCATGGCTTGCGCCTAGTCGGTATGCTCGTAGCCACACGACTGGGCATTAAGTGAGGCCACACCATGTTTTTGAGCTGCTTTTTTCCGGATGAAGAGACCCGCAATCAGTTTCGGGCGCATAAGATCAGTATGTTAAAAACGATGCGCGACTCCTTAGAAACTCGGCTCGCTGCGTTGAATGCGGCGATCGAAACCTTAGAGCGCCAACAACAAAGTTCGGTGCAAGAATAGGCGCTGCGATCGCTCGGCCCACCCCGCTGCAAGATTTGCCCGGTTAGCAACGTTTCCGGAGCGTGGCTAACCACTGGAGCTGGTGTAATTAGAGCAGTTTGCGAACGTCGGTGACTTGACCCGCGATCGCCGCTGCCGCGACCATGGCCGGGCTCATCAGCAACGTCCGACCCGATGACGAGCCTTGCCGACCCTTAAAGTTGCGATTTGAAGACGATGCGCTAATCTGATTGCCTTGCAGCTTATCCGGGTTCATCGCCAGGCACATCGAACAGCCCGCTTCGCGCCATTCGAAGCCTGCTGCTTCAAAAATCGTATCTAACCCTTCCGCTTCGGCCGCTTGCTTGACCCGCTCAGAACCGGGCACCACAAAGGCTTTGACGGTGGCGGCCGCTTTTTTGCCCTGCACCACCTTCGCGGCTTCCCGCAGATCGCTAAGCCGACCGTTGGTGCAACTGCCGATAAAGCATACGTCCACCGGGGTGCCCTGAATTGCGGTGCCGGGTTGTAAATTCATGTATTGATACGCTTCGGTAGCGATCGCGCGATCGCCCTCGGGCAATTCTTCCACCGTAGGAATGTGCTCATTCACGCCAATGCCCTGACCCGGCGTGATGCCCCAGGTCACTGTGGGGGCAATATCAGCAGCATCTATGACTATCACATCGTCGTATGCGGCGTCGGCATCACTGCGCAGGCTTTCCCACCAAGCTACTGCCTCGTCCCACCGCTCTGCCTTGGGGGCAAACTCGCGGCCTTTGAGATAGTCATAAGTCACTGAGTCGGGATTGACGTAGCCGCAGCGCGCGCCCCCTTCGATCGACATATTGCACAGGGTCATGCGCTCTTCTATCGACATGGCCTCAATCGTGCTGCCCGCATATTCATAGGCATAGCCGACCCCGCCCTTCACTCCGAGTTGGCGAATGATGTGTAGGGTCACATCCTTGGCGTAGACGCCGGGAGATAATTCTCCGTTGACCTCAATGCGGCGCACCTTCAGCTTTGACAGGGACAGGGTTTGAGACGCCAAGACATCGCGCACCTGGCTGGTGCCAATGCCAAACGCGATCGCCCCAAATGCGCCATGGGTCGAGGTGTGGCTATCGCCGCAGGCAATGGTCATACCCGGTTGCGTCAACCCCTGTTCTGGCGCAATCACGTGAACAATGCCTTGGTTGCCAGAACCAATGTTGTAAAACTGGATGCCATACTCACGGCAATTTTGTTCCAACGCGGTGATCATCTCCTCGGCCAACACGTCTACAAACGGGCGAGCTTGGCTTTCTGTCGGCACAATGTGATCGACTGTGGCGAGCGTTCGCTCTGGAAACATGACCGCGAGGCCCCGTTCGCGCAACATGGCAAACGCTTGGGGACTTGTCACCTCGTGAATCAGATGCAAGCCGATAAATAGCTGGGTCTGCCCCGACGGTAGCGTGCCGACCGTGTGCAAGTCCCAAACCTTATCAAACAGCGTGCCGCGACTCATAAGCCTGCTCATCCTGCGAAAATGCTTTCCAGATGAATATACTAGCCCATTGAACCTGGCTTCGAGCGTGACTTCAGAGGTTGCTGACAGGGGCCATGTCTGAGGGGGCAAGGTTACTCTGAATGGCCGATTCTCTTGAGGGATGACCAGCAACTCTGGCGAAGTCGGTGCTTACCCAAAATGCTTACCCAAAAGTAGGTTGCAGATGCTGTCAGCAAACTCGACAGCATGAGGAATGCCAGTCTGTTGGGGCTCGTTTCTCGACGCCAATCTACGGGGCGATCGACATTTCTGGAGGATACCTTAACTATTGTAATTGCTCAACCCAGTAGCCAATCAGCTTGTTGTGAGGTAAGGACGCGGGAAATCGCCTCAAAGGCAGACAAC
>NZ_JACSWC010000242.1 GCF_016888165.1 Halomicronema sp. CCY15110
TCTGCGGGTGCAGTATGTCTAAATTTCGACTCTCGATGCTTCAACCTGCCCTATTTTCTTATTCTTGAAGAGGTCTATTGAGCCACGCCGCATCGCGTTTACACCCTAAATCCCTCGCCCAATCTTGGGATGAGGGCGGCTCGGGATCGAGACTGAGGCCGCCGAGGACCAGTCTAGAAAGCGAAACGACAACGTGTAAAATCCCCTGACCCAGCGGCGTAAAGGCCATAACTCATGGATGGTGGCATCCACGGGCGCGCGCCGGGGGCAGAGGGGGCCGCCTCGGAGGGGGATCGTGATCTCGGCCACGGGGGACTTCCGCACCAACTATTCGACCTTGCGCGAAGGAATCCTTCCCGCAGGCATCAACGAGTGGCACAGCCACAAACTTTTGTGGCATTCTGCGCTCTACTGCACCAGGTCAATGGCCATAGCGCTTGAGAACTTTGGGTTGTGAAGTTTGCCGATCGCAGCCGTTAAGATAGTTGAAGTTAATAATTGTCCCGGAGCACTCTATTTAAATGACATCCGCGATCGCCGACCATTCGTTTCAATCTGCTTTGGCAGTGCCGACCGTACGGCGATTGGCTAACGGACTCACCATTATTGCCCAACAGACGCCGACGGATGCCGTCAACCTGAGTCTGTGGTTGCGGGTGGGCTCCGCTGTCGAGTCAGACAGCATTAATGGCATGGCTCACTATCTGGAGCACATGATCTTTAAGGGCACGGAGCAACTGCCCGCAGGCGAGTTTGAGCGGCGCATCGAAGCGCGAGGTGGGGTCGCCAATGCCGCTACCAGTCAGGACTATACCCATTTTTATTTCACCAGTGCGCCGCCAGATTTTGCCACCCTCGCACCGCTACAAATCGAGCTGGTGCTGAATCCGCGCTTAGCCTCACCGGAATTTGAGCGAGAGCGATCGGTGATCTTAGAAGAAATTGCCCGCGCTAACGACAATCCCCGGCGGCGCATCTTTGCCCGCTCGATGGCCATGACGTTTGACCGCTTGCCCTATCGTCGTCCCGTGTTAGGCCCGGCGGCGGTGGTCGAGTCTTTGACCGCGCCGCAAATGCGCGACTTTCATCACTATTGGTATCGGCCCGAACGGATTACCGCCGTCGCCGTCGGCAACTTGCCGGCGGAAGAACTGATTCAAACCGTGGCGGCAGGCTTTGAGCAGGCGTTGGCCCAGGGTCATCGTCCGGACGCCAACCGCAACCCCGCCACCCAGGTCACCCGCTCCGCACCGGAAGCGCCGTTTGCATCCATCCAGCGCCATCACTATACGGATGCGGCTTTGCAGCAGGCGCGGTTAGTGCTGAGCTGGCGGGTGCCGGGGCTCACCGATGTCGAGCAAACCAATGCGTTGGATGTGTTGACTTCGATTTTGGCTCGGGGGCGGTTGTCTCGCCTCGTCCGCGATCTGCGGGAGCAGCGGCAGCTTGTCACTAGCATCGCCGCCAGCAATATGTCTTACTGGCAGCAGGGGGTCTTTACGATTGCCGCGAGCCTGCCCACGGAAAATATTGAGGCAGTGGAAGCGGCGATCGCCACCCACCTCCAGCGGTTACAGGAGTCGCCCGTGACCCCGGCAGAGCTGCAACGGGTGCAAACCCAAGTAGCGAACCGCTACGTCTTTGGCAGCGAAAGCCCCAGCGATCTGGCAGGGCTCTATGGGTACTACCAAACCCTGACGGGGCAGTTGCACCATGCCGTGCATTACCCCCAAGAGATTCAACGTTTGACGCCCCAAGATATTCAGACGGCAGCGCAAACTTATCTCTCGACTCAGGCTTATGGCGCGTTGCAAATCTTGCCGGAGTCTGACGCTGCTGTAGAGATAACTAAGCTCCGCTAGACAATTGTTCGTCGCGAGAGATGACTTAGCAGTAACTGACATGGCTCGCTGCGCTAAAAGTGTTTACTCTGTCCAGGAGAAGATGAAATTGTTTGTTATCAGAAATCTTCATCTTCGTCGATGGGCTGAATGTCTTGCTGCACAAAATCTTGCCAAACAGCCAAAATTTCTGCACTCGCTTGGGCTTCTGCCAGGGCTGCGGTGACAGAACCAGAATCTTGCTTGAGTTCGGGAAAGGTCAGCAAGAGCATCGCAATATCACGCCAGTGAGTTCCGGCTTTGGGTTTGCCTCGTCGCTGGTGAAAGGCAATCACTTTTTGAGCAATGAGCGCAGCGGGAGACAGAATCAAGACATTTTCGATGCGATCGGCAGCGGGTAATTTTTCAACGCTGCGGATATCAACCAAATGACGATTTCCTGTTTTCTGGAGCTGATAAACTCGATAACCCAGACCTGCCTTTACCTCCCTCACCCTCACCGCAATTTGAAACTGCTGCGACAGCAGCGATCGCACGTCTTCCGCCAGCGCCGCTCCATCGATGGTGAGTAAGTCGACCTCTTGAGTCATGCGTGGTTCGCTCACCCAGGCGTTAACCGCTTGTGCGCCAAAGATGACCACATCATCGCGGTTTTGCAAAAACTCAAACACCGCCGCCTGAATCGTTGCCAGTGGCAAGGTTTCACCCATGGCAAACTCCTGAAATGTCAGAACACCCGCATTTAGCATAAGCTGTTGTGTCTCTCGCCATCAGTAGGCTAATAAGCCTTATCCTATCGATATTATCGGCTACCCATTCACCCAGCGACCCTCTCACTTTTCAATCAGCCCCAACTGCTGCTTCAACGCCTCCGGCACCCCAATCGCACTCTCCAACCCCTTCACCCCCTCCCAATTCGTCTCTTCGCTCCATAGAACAGTTCCAAATTCATTTGAGAAACGAGCTCCTGAAAAGTTAGCATTCCTCAAATCTGCAAACGACAAGTTAGCACTCGAAAGATTCGATTTCTCTAAATTTGCTCTGCTTAAATTTGCACCACTCAAGTCGGATTTCACCATATTTGCTGAGTCAAAGCTCGCATCACAAAGATTGGCATCACTCAGATTGATGTCTTCTAAGATGGCCCACGAAAATTTAGCATTTTGCAGTTCTGAATTACTGAGGTCAGCGCTCCTTAAATATGCATCAAAAAAACTAACACCTGTAAGATCCAGTCCTTTTAGAGAGATGTTCCTTAGAAAGCAACCGCTGAGATCAGAGTATCGAGCATGAGGACCTATGTATTCGGAAAAGAAATTTACACCTAAACAACAACTGATTCCAACAATCTTTAATAAGCGGTGTGGATTGGTATGTATGAATCCTTGTATCTTGTCAATTCTCCGACATGGATGAAAAGATACGCCCGAATAGCGGTCTAGTTCCCATAGTAAAATCATTGCATTGATGCCAGCGTAGACATCAACTTGTAGTTGACCGAGTTCAAGTTGTTCGGGTGCATGTTGCCTAAGAAGGCGCATTTTCTGTTGAGGCAAGTTCTCAGGGGGAGCATCGATAAATTCGCCGTCGCTCCAGCGCCAGTAAAAATCGTGGAGGCGTTGATGCAGTTTTTCGGCTTCAAATTCCGGGTGTTTGGTAAGTAGGGCAGTGAGGTATTCGACGATTTCCGGGGTGAGGACGTGGCAGCCCAGCAGGTCGTACATCGTCCAGCAAAAAGCCGGGTCGTCGATGTCGTATTCGCGATTGCGTCCAGGTTGGCAGATATCAATGAGGCTGTTGACGATACGTTCGGCACAAAGAAATTCGCCAAAGCTTTTGTGGACAAACTCGATCGAGCCTTCCCCCTGTCGGCCTTCTTGCAGATAAAACGCAGCAAGGGCATTTCGGAGAGGCGTATCATCCGTTTTTAAGCGCTTTTGAGCTTCTTCGAGGAAGACTTTAGCGGTGCTGTCCTGGCTCAAGCGATCTTCGATCGCGCCGATACTGGCAAACTCCATCCCCGACTGCACCACACATAGCCCCGCTTCCTGCAAGATGCGGCGGAGTCCTGAAATCTCAATCTCTGTCAAATCCTGATTGAGCCATTCGGGCCGCTGCTTGGTGAGTACCCACTCCAGCGTGCGTTCGTAAATTAAGACTTTGGCCTGGGCTCCCTCGGCTCCTGCAAACATATCTAGCCGCAGTTCGCCGTCGCGGTGCATCGCAGCCAGCAAATAGAGCAGTAGCGGCTCCCGTGCCAGCTCTCTCACCCGCTCCGGTAAGCGCTCATCCTGCAAGATAGCCATTAGGTGAGATTTGTCTTGCCCAATCAGATCACCCCAGAGATCGAACCACTGAAGCTGTAACTCATCATCCATCGGTTGGATTTCAATGCGGGCAAGATTGCTCGGCATGCGGCTTTCAATGGATTGCAACGCCAACGTTCGCCCTGTAATCAGCACCCGATGGTTTTTCTCAGAGTTACGCGCACACTGCTCTTGAAAGCGTCCGATCTGAGCCAAGAAGTGATCGAGGCCGCCGCTGGTGCGCCCTTCCATTAACAGCTCGTCAAAACCATCGAGAATGAACAGGAAATTGACATTGCGATCCGTGAGCCAGCCGGAGTCGGTTTTGGCGAAGTCGCGATCCACCGCTTTCGCCAGCGTTTCTTCAAAGTCACGGGACAGCACTGACACATCCCGCAGGCGAATCAAGATGGGAGTCCAGCGGGGATGTTCGTGGCGACGTACCCAATCGGCAAACATGCGACAAAAGACGCTCTTGCCGCGACCTGGCCCACCCTGCACAAACATGACGCGACTTTTTTGCTCGTCGTCATGGAGCATTTGCCGTGCCCACTGCTCTAATACGATGGGGGCTTGCGACTCATCGATCTCACCTGCGCCAGTGAGAGGCTGAGCCTTTAAGGGCACATAGATATCTTTGAAGGCGAACGGTTCGGCAAAAACTGGTTCGTGAGGGCGCGGCGCGATCGCCTCTGCCAAGTACGTGTCGATGCTCAGGTATTTTTCAAAATCGGCATCGCCGCCGATGCGATACCACTCCACAATGCGCTGGACGGGGGCGTCGGCATCCGCGATCGCCGCTCGCATGTGACGGTTTGTGTTTTGCGAGACCATTTCTGCAATCTTTTTCGCCGCCTCTAGCTTTGCCCCGAGATGTACCAATCGAGCGATCAAGGCCCGGTTAAAGGAGATCGCCAAAGCGGACTGATGGAAATGCAGTAAGGCGAAGCGGGCCTCGCGATCGCTCAGTTCAAAGTCACCCAGCGCTTTGACTTCTGGCGTGAGGTCTTTGGCTCGTGCCCGTTTGTCGGCTGCTGCCAGCCATTTCTGCACTTTAGGCTGATGCTGTACAAAATCCTTGAAGCTCTCTAAATACGCTGCTTGGCTCATGAGCGCCACGCTCTGCGATAAAGTTGGCTCCTGTTTGGTCTTCTCCAGATAAACCTTCAGCAATCCTGTGGCGATGGGCACAAATGGTAAACCAGCCCCGACGATGTTGCCCAATGGCGAGTTCAGCACGTCCAGCAGCGAGTCTAATTGAGTGACGAGTGGGGCAAGTTGCTGTACGTTCGGACCGTCACTTTGCAGCGCTTCCGCCAATCCGAGTACAGCATCGGCGGCATCTTTGCTCTCCTCTACTGTGTCCAGCGACACCAGTTCCTGAATATCAGTGTTCAAAAACTTCCAGAGACGACTCGCCATAGGACACCGCAACCAAACTTTTTCCAAAGCTTAGCCCAACTCCCAGGTTTACCTTCTGCGACTCCTCTATGAAGAACGGAGCGTTGCTTCTCCTCAAAACGTTCATGCCAACCCCTAACCGAATATTCACATCACGGCATCTCAGTGAGGGTTACACGGTTAGCAGCCAATCAGTCAAACCCTAAACATTCTGCCGGGAGAAGTACTCCAAGCATTCAGAGAGAGCTGTAATTGATTTGCCTAGAACTTACCTGATGGTCTGGCGGAACTCGTCGAGGGCCGCTTGCTGAGCCGTTTGCTGCTGAATCTGTTGAGCCAGAGAATTGCAGACGAGTTCGCACAGGTCAAACACAAACGGGTTGGCAATCTGATAAAAGACGCAGACGCCCTGTTGCTCACGAGTAACGATGCCCGCCTGCGCCAAAATTTTGAGGTGCTTTGAAACGTTGGCTTGTCCCAATCCGGTCAGTTCAATAATTTCCGAAACATTTTTTGGGCCGTTGCGCAACCGACAGACAATTTGCAGGCGGCTAGATTCGGACAAAACCTTGAAAAATTCTGCCACTAATTGCAGTGCCGCCGGTGAGAGTTTTGACAACATGCAGTCGTCTTCACAATCACCCACAACAGAAGCGTGCTGATTCATGACCTGCGGAGTTGTGACCATCTGGCAGAGTTCCTAAAACGTATGCAACAGCAGAGCTTAACCGTGAACGTTAATCATTGATTAAGCGTAGCACACTCTATAACTAGGGAGTTGTATTGATTGCTGCACCGCCGAAGATTAGTCGGATTGATTATCCTTTCAGCCCGCTGCCAGATTCGGTGGGGACGATGTAGCGCTGCATCACCACAAAGAAAATCAACACGGGCAAAATTGAAATTACCGAACCAGCGGCAATTAAACGCCAGTCTAACGAGAAGCTACCGGCTAACTTAGCCACACCGAGAGGCAGGGTGTAATATTCGGGGCGATCGAGCAAAATTAGGGGCCACAAAAAGTCGCTCCACGCGCCAATAAAGACAAAAATGGCTAAGGTCACCAGCGCCGGACGGGTGGCAGAAATCATCACGTTCCACCAGATGCCCAGTTCTGAGCAACCATCGATCCGGGCGGCTTCTTCTAACTCTTTGGGCACCCCGAGAAAGGCTTGACGCATGAGAAAAATACCAAAGGCTGAAGCAATGAACGGAAAAATCAAGCCGAGATAGGTGTTACGTAAGCCGAGCTGCACGGCCAACACATAGAGCGGGATCATGACAATTTGAAAGGGGATCAAAATGGTCGCCACGATCAGCGCAAATAGAAACTGTCGTCCCTTAAACTTCAGCCGGGCAAGGGGATAAGCTGCCAGAGAACAGAACAGCAGATTGAGCCCAACGGTCAACACCGCCACGATGATGCTGTTGACAAAGTATTGCCCGAAGGGGTTTTGTTGCCAAACGGTGATGAAGTTGTTGAGCGTGGGGGCGGCGGGAATGAATTGGGGCGGGAAGGCGAAGATATTCTCTTCGGGAGACTTGAAGGCGGTGCTCACGAGCCAGAGTAGCGGCAACAGCATTGCCAGGGCGATCGCACTTAAGACGCCATAGGTGACCGTCACCTGCACCCAAGATGCCTGTTTTAGTCGCTCCATGAGTGGTTTGGCTGGGGTGACACTCATGATTTCACCCCAACTGTAACGTTTGCATGAGCCAGAATCCGGCAAAGGCTTCCGTATCCGGATTCGCTTGCACGGCTAAAAAGTGCACTTGATTCGCCTGTTGTTTCGCCGTCTCGAAATTTTCAGCTTCCTTTCGCAGGTCTGGTGAATTAAGCGTGGCAATTACCCAACTATCCGCGCTGCCAGTTTCCAAAATCAGTCGCGGTGTTTTGCCTGCTTCGACGCGCAGTTCACTGACTTCCAACCCCGACAACCAACCGGCCATGGGTTGAGCGCGGGAAGAAAAAATCACCAGTCCCGGCACCATCGTGTCGTCAGCGACTCCGGCCAGTTGGGGAGAAAAGGCCTCGCCAAAATCAATCGGCCATTCTGACATATCGGCAAAGTCTTTGGCGGGCAACGAGACCAGCGCCCACTGCTGACCGATCAAGGCATCGGGCAGCGGTTTCGGCGCGGGCGGCGGTGCCCCCACAGTCGGCGAGGGTTTATCGGTGTAGCCGGGTTCGGTGGGATAGACCTCGCGCTGTCGATAGTCCATCCACTGGTGCAGGGCCAGAGTGCGGCGGCTCGGTTGCGCGGCGATCCCCAAGTCCTCACAGGCACGGGTGATCATGTTTTGCATCGCAAATCGAAAGAAGCGAATGCGGCTGGGAGGCTCGGGGGCTTGGGCGATCGCTTCTGCGATCGCCTGTTTCAGCTCAATGGAATTAACTTCAGTATTAGCCACATACTTGCTAAAACGAAAGAGGCTGTCAGGGTTTGCCTCAACGGTCTGTAACCCTTCGCTAATCAGCACTTCCCAGCGCTTTTTATTATTCTCATCCAACAATGGACGTGAGTAAAAATCTAGTTCCCAAACGGTACCCATAGGTATTTTTTAAGCCTGATACGGTAAATCGCTGCTAGTCCAAGACACCGAGACTTTCATGGATGGCAACCGCGCGGCCCCAGTCGCTCGGCCACTCCAGCCACGCTATGCTACGGCAGCGACTATGTCCTGGCGACATCCTGGTCAATGGTTGCTGCTCAGACCGTTGCTTATAGCTCACTGTTGGCTAGCATTTTGCCGACGTTTTGCAAGCGGTTGTCAATGTCTGACATTACGGTATCAAATTCTTTGAGCAGTTCTCCGGGATACTTTTCCAACACTTTCGTGGAGAGGGAAATGCGACCCCGTTGTTCATCCAAGCTGACAATAATGGCTTGAATGTCTTGGCCTGCTTTTAAGAGGTTGGGCAGGGAATCGACGTAATTCTGGCTGATTTGGTTGATGTGCAGCAGGCCTGTGACCCCGTCAAAGCTGACAAATGCGCCGTAGGGCTTCAGACTGGCGACCTTACCTTGCACCAGTTGCCCCACTTCCAAAGTGGACATGGCCTGCGATCGCGCCGCCTGCCGCTGGGAAAGTACCAGTTTGTTGTTTTCTTGATTGACTTCCAAAAAGCCGACGGACAGGGTGGTACCCACCAGAGCATCCAAGTCTTCGGACTGGGCCAGGTGCGATCGCGGAATAAATCCCCGCAGTCCTTCCACATCCACGATGACGCCGCCTTTGTTCGTGCCCGTCACTTTGACATCCAGGATGTCTTTGTTGGCTTCTCTTTGGGTGAGGCGCTCCCACACCTGTTGCACCATCAAGCGGCGCAGCGATAAAACCACTCGTCCATCTTTATCCTGATCGCGAATAATCAGAAACTCGAATTCGTCTCCTAAGGGCAGGGTTTCTTCCAGACTCTCGATCCGCTCTAGGGAAGCTTCCTTGAGGGGTAAAAAGGCATCGGATTTGCCGCCAATTTCCACCATGGCTCCCTCCGAACCGTGACCAATCACCGTGCCCTTAACCGTGCTGCCAGTTTGGAAGGTGTAGTCGTGGTCGGCTAAGGCGCGGGCGAAATCTTCAGTCGAAAAGGTCAAGGTCGAGCCTCCCCAGGTTGCAGCAAAAATTCGGTTTTCCAATCATAGCAACCGATTTGCCGGGTATACCATTCGCAACATTCCGACAAAGACGGGCCGCTGGTCGTGGTCAGGGCCAATAGGGGGCTAATCACAGCGATAGACCGATGTGGGCTAGCAGCGATCGCCCCCAACGATTGAGCTGCCGCGCGGCTTGGATGTGGGGTTCATCGGGCACGATGGGGATGATGTCGGCGGGTTGCCCCAGGTTGCAGAGGGCGATCGCGCGGTTGGCGGCTTCCAGGCCCGTCACGTAGGCTTTTTCCTGTGACCAAGAGCCGTGGCGGGTCACAATCCAGTCGCCGCTCATGAATACGTTTTGGAAGCTGGTCTGTCCCGGTAGCAGGTACCGATAGCTGCCGGGGGCAAAATGCGTCACCCCCTGGGGAATGCGAATCACGCTGTGATCAACAATCTGCGCCTCGCCAAAGTCAGGCAGACAGCCCGCCAAATTTTCCTGCACCAGCGGCAACACTTCCTCATCATCGAGATGGAGAAACTGATTGGCGTGGTAGTAATCGACTTCCACCACGCTGCCCGGCTCGTCGCGATATTCGTCGTGGAGGGCATTCAGATCAAAGAACGTCCACCCGGTCGTTTGGTGGAAGCCAAAGCAGGCGTTGGACGGGAGGGGTATCTCGATTTTGCGATCAAACCAGAGGCGCGTGGCGAGCACGTCCACTGCGCCCAAATTTTGCACATCGCGAAACTCTTCACGACGACGCAGCGCCGGACTGCTGGCGACAATTTTTTTCAGCCCCGTGATCCCCACCGAGAAAATCACCGCATCGGCTTCAAAGACTTCATCGCCGCAGACGACTCCCGTAAGGCGATCGCCCTCCCCTTCAATCACATCCGTAACCCGGTGATTCGCGAGAATTTGGCCCCCCGCTTGTTCAATGGCTTGCGTCCACGGGCGAAAGATTTGCTCGCCTACGGTGCCCCGGCACCAGCGCACGTCAAAGTCCGGCTGGTGGGCCAGGATGAAGTAATAGAGCATCCCCAAGGTGGCGGCAGCGGAGCACTGCTCACCAGGGGCAAATAGCCCTACCAGCAGCATCGGTTCAAATGCCTCTTTGTACAGCCGTTCCGACACGCCAAATTGGCGGAAGAGTTCCCGCGCGGAGAGGCGATCGTAGCGCTGCCAAGCGGCATCCGAGTTGTCGAAATCGATCAACGAGTACAGCAGCGGCAGGGCCGAGAGGCGATCGCTCAACGGTAACCGCTTGAAGTCGGTATACACAAACGTGCCTAGCGGGCTCGGCAAGTACGGCTCCATCTGAAACAGCGGCGATTCGACCTCTAACCCGTGAGGCGAATATTGACTAGAACGGGTATAAGGCGTGAAGGGCTGAATGCCCAACGCGTCCACCAGACCAAAAATATTGCGGTAGGGATACCAAAAGCCGTGGATACCCGCCTCGACCGAGCGCCCTTGCTCCGTTTGCCAACCGGCGACCAAGCCACCCGGATAACTGCCCGCTTCTAATAACGTGACGGCATACCCCTGCTTGGCGAGGTGATAAGCCGCGCCTAACCCGGCCCAGCCTGCACCGACGACAACGACGCGCGGCGACTGATCAGTCTGAGTCTCCATAACCTTAATGAGTGATCCCTATGCTGATGATGTTTCAGTCTTCAGCGTAGGGTAATTTCAGCTCTCTGAGGCTTCCGCTGAGGAGTTGTCCTTGGCGGTGGATTTTTTGCTTGTGGTCTTTTTCGCCGTGGTCGTTTTTGCCCCGGTTGATTTGGAGGCCGCTGCTCGCTTCGTGGTCGAAGCCTGCCGCGTGGTGGTTTTCTTGGCGGTGGATTTCTTGGCGGTGGACTTTTTCGCCGTCGTTTTCTTCGTAGTGGACTTCTTAGCGGTGGACTTCTTGCTCGTTGTTTTCTTCTTCGTGCCCGCCTTCGCCGTGATGAGGGCGATCGCCTCTTCTAACGTGATGTCTTTTTCCGTCTTCCCGTCTGGCAAGCCCGCGTTGGTCTTGCCATGCTTGACGTACAGGCCGTAGGGGCCTTTGTAGACCGCAATTAGTTCATCATCATCGGGGTGTTTGCCCAGCTCCTTCAACGGTTCAGCTTTGCGGCGTCCCCGTCCGGCTTTCGGCTGCGACAGCAGCTCCATGGCCCGTTCAAAGGTCACAGTGAGTACGTCGTCGTCGGCCTTGAGCGATCGATAATCTTTACCGTCTTTGCCCTGGTCATGCACGACATAAGGCCCAAACCGCCCCAAACTCGCCTTGATGGGCTTACCCGTTTCGGGATGGGGGCCGAGCAGCCGGGGCAACGCTAGTAGCCCCACCGCCATCTCCATCGTCGCGTCTTCGGGCTTTTTGCCTTTAGGCAACGAAGCCCGCTTGGGTTTAGGACGTTCCTCTGTGGCGTCCCCGAGTTGCACATAGGGGCCGTATGCTCCGATCAAAATGTAAATCGGCTCGCCCGTTTCTGGGTGAAAACCCAGTTTTTCCGGCCCTTCCCGCTTTTGCTTTAAGAGCAGTTCAACTTGGTCAGCATCCAAATCAGCGGGCGACACATCAATCGGCACCGAGGCCTTAACCGGGCCGTTTTCGTCTTCGGTTTCGACGTAGGGGCCGTAGCGACCGATGCGCACTTTTGCGACCAACCCTTCCAGGACAACGGTTCGTGCTTCCGCCGGGTCGATCTGACTTTCCTGCTCATGGACTTGAGTTTCCAGTCCCTCATCGCCCCCATAGAAATCTTTCAGGTAAGGGAGCCACTCAGCTGCGCCGGTCGAAATGTGGTCAAGGGTTTGCTCCATACGGGCCGTAAAGCCGACATCGACCAAATCTGGGAAGTGACTGGATAAGAGATCGGTGACCGCAAACGCCGTAAAGGTGGGGGTCAGGCTGCTGCCATTGGCTGTGACGTAGCCGCGATCGATGATGGTGCCAATGACGCTGGCGTAGGTGCTGGGGCGACCAATGCCTTCGCTTTCCAGCGTTTTGACCAAAGTCGCCTCGGTGTAACGCGCGGGCGGCTGGGTTTCGTGACCCACTGCTTCCAGTTCATTACAGTTCACCGCATCGCCGACAGCCAGTCGAGGCAGCAACACTTCCTGGTTTTCGATCGCCGCATCAGGGTCATCCGACCCTTCCACATAGGCGCGAAAGAAACCGGGAAAATCAATGCGCTTGCCACTCGCGCGGAAAGTGGCGTTATCCACCTCAATCTGCACGGTGATATTGGTCTGTCGCGCCTCCGCCATTTGGGTGGCAACGGTACGCTTCCAGATCAGATCATAGAGCGATAACTCGCGACCGCTGAGCCCCGTTTCCTGCGGGGTGCGGAAGGTCTGACCCGAAGGCCGAATCGCTTCGTGGGCTTCCTGCGCTGACTTACTCTTGGTGGCATATTGCCGCGTCTTGGGGCTGAGGTATTCTGTGCCGTATTTACGCTCGACACAGTTGCGAGCCGCCGCGATCGCCTGCTGCGACAAATGCACCGAGTCGGTACGCATATAGGTGATGTAACCCTGCTCATACAGGCTTTGGGCCACACGCATCGTATCGCGGGCCGAGAGCCGCAGCTTGCGGTTAGACTCCTGCTGCAAGGTAGAGGTCGTAAAGGGGGGGGATGGCTTCCGGGTCGAGGGCCGCTCTTCTAAATTGGCAACCGTCCAAGCGCCCGCCTGTAATCGAGTCTGGAGCGCGTTGGCTTCGCCTTCATTCAGCAACACTACATCGCGACCCGCCGCAATTTGCCCGGTGTTTTCGTCAAAGTCACTACCTGTGGCGAGGCGTTTGCCATCCAGCGTAATCAGCTTGGCTTCAAAGGATTCGCTGTCTTTGAGCAGCTGAGCTTTCAGATCCCAATAAGACCCACGGCGGAAAGCCCGACGCGCCCGTTCCCGTTCCACCAACAATTTGACGGCGACAGACTGCACCCGCCCCGCTGACAGGCCCCAAGCAATTTTCTTCCACAGCAGTGGCGATAGGGTGTAGCCCACTAAGCGATCGAGAATGCGGCGCGTCTCTTGCGCTCGCACCAACTGATCATCTATGTCGCGGCAGTTACCCAGTGCCGCTTGAATCGCCTCCTCGGTAATCTCATGAAACACCATGCGCTTGATGGGCACCTTCGGTTTCAACACCTGCAACAAGTGCCAGCTAATGCTTTCGCCCTCGCGGTCTTCGTCCGTCGCTAGAACCAATTCATCAGCATTTTTGAGGGCATCTTTGAGGATTTTGACGATCTTCTTCTTGTCCGAAGGCACCACGTACAAAGGTTCAAAGTCAGCATCAGGATTCACCCCAAGCTGTGCCCACTTTTCCCCTTTGACCGAGGCCGGAATCTCGCTCGCCGATCGCGGCAAATCTCTCACATGCCCCATCGACGCCTCAACCCGATACCCGCTGGGCAAATAGTTTCGGATCGTTTTGGCTTTGGTCGGGGACTCAACAATGACGAGGGTGGACATAAATTGATCGGGATAATTTAAGAGTCTTGGATTTCGTGACGTTAGCGAATAAATTGCGCTAGCAGAAAGGATTGTTAACTAAGATTTCAAGTTTTGCTGCTTTGATGTCTCTGCAAGCAACTTCCTGTCCACTCCTAGCACATCATCTCGGCGATCGCTAAATTGACCCTAGCGCATTTATCTCGGAGAGTACCCAAATTAATTGGCGGCTTGACCATCTGTGCCATAAAGACCATCTGCGCCATAAAACAGAAGCAGCCAAAGTTAGCAATCTCGTGGCAAGGGCATCACAGCACCGCAGGAGGGTTCACTTTCGACTCGCTAATCAGGCTGATAGGCAGAATTCATCGCCCTAGGAGTATCCCTAAACCGGAGTACGCAGGGTAAGATGCCAGTGGAAAGTTAAAGATCGGCGATCGCTGACTTCCCTGAATCCCTGCGGTTCAGCAGCGGTAGCATTGATCAAGTGGACGTCGTTAGCGCTGGAGCAGTTGACCGGATGGATTTTACGAATCTTGCCTCCCAGTTGAATGCAGGCATCATTCTGCCAGAAGGCATCGTAGTGGCCACACTCCTGGTGGTTTTAGTCGGTGATCTGATTGCAGGCCGGGCTTCGACCCGTTGGACGCCTTATGCCACGATGGCGGGCCTCTCCTTAGCGATCGTGGCGCTGATTTATCAGTGGGATACGGCAACTCCTCTGAGCTTTTTAGGCAGCTTTATGGGCGATGATCTCAGCATTGTCTTTCGAGGCATCATCGTCTTATCCGCGATCGCCACAGTGCCCATGTCCATTCGTTACATCGAGCAATCAGGCACGTCACTTGCAGAATTTTTGGTCATTATGATGACCGCGACCCTGGGCGGCATGTTTTTGTCCGGGGCCAACGACCTGGTCACGATCTTTGTGGCGCTAGAGACCCTCAGTATCTCGTCCTATTTATTAACCGGCTACATGAAGCGCGACCCGCGCTCTAACGAGGCCGCCCTGAAGTATTTGCTCATTGGTGCGGCCAGTTCAGCGATCTTCCTCTACGGCATGTCGCTGCTTTACGGCTTGTCTGGCGGCAAGATGAAATTGCTAGAAATTTCCCAGAGCTTTGTGGCGGCGGATAGCGACGCGCCGATTGGGATCATCGTCGCCTTGGTCTTTGTGATTGCGGGGATCGCGTTCAAGATTGCCGCTGTCCCTTTCCACCAGTGGACTCCAGACGTTTACGAGGGTTCCCCAACCCCGGTGGTGGCCTTTCTCTCGGTGGGCTCTAAGACCGCTGGTTTCGCTTTGGCGATCCGGCTCCTGGTTGCGGTATTTCCTGTAGTTTCCGAACAATGGCATTTTGTATTCACGGCTCTGGCGATCCTCAGCATGGTGCTGGGTAACGTCGTGGCCCTGGCCCAAACCAGCATGAAGCGCCTGCTGGCCTACTCTTCCATTGCCCAGGCTGGCTTTTTGATGATTGGCCTGGTGGTTGGCACCGAAGCCGGCTACTCCAGCATGATTTTTTACCTGCTGATTTACTTATTCATGAACTTGGGCGGCTTTACCTGCGTGATTCTCTTTTCCTTGAGAACCGGCACCGACCAAATCAGCGAATACAGCGGTTTATATCAAAAAGATCCGCTGCTGACGTTGTGCCTAAGCATCTGCTTGCTATCGCTCGGAGGCATTCCACCACTGGCAGGCTTCTTTGGTAAGCTCTACATTTTCTGGGCCGGTTGGCAAGCGGGAGCCTATGGTTTGGTCTTAGTCGGTTTAGTGACCAGCGTCATCTCGATCTATTACTACATCCGGGTGGTCAAGATGATGGTCGTTAAGGAACCCCAAGAAATGTCAGATGCCATTTCCAACTATCCAGAGGTGCGTTGGGATTTACCGGGTCTGCGCCCTCTGCAAGTGAGCCTGATTTTGGCCGTTGTGGCAACGTCGCTAGCAGGCATTCTCTCCAACCCCTTGTTCACCCTGGCAAACAATTCGGTTAGCCATACGCCACTATTGCAGGCGGCGATCGACCAACAGCAGGCACCAAAGGCCGTCGTGCCGCCTGTGGCGACCATCGCGCCAGCTGTCACCTCGGTGGCGCAACGATAGGTCTGACAAGTCCGAGTTTAGGATGAGAGTGACCTGCGATTATCAATAGTCGCAGGTCACGTCAATGGAACAAGTGATTGCGCTGAGCTGGTGTCACTTTCTCATCAAATCTCTATCTTAAAATGGGAATTCTTAGGCCCTAAGCGTTTCTCCGATGCTAGGGCGCGTCATCAATTAATTCCAGAGACCTGGTGGGATAAGCATTACCGCGCCCGCACTCCTGAAATCAACTAGGGCCTGTAGTCCTTTTGCCGCAAGGCTTTGATGACTAAGTGATGACAGGCCCTAGGGATTCAGGAGTTAAATACGAAATTTTCCTGCTGTGTGGTTCGGGGGGACGACGGATAAAGTTGTAAGCGGCTACGGTGACTTTATTGACAGAGCAACCTTAGCCTAAGGGTCAGCCAACCTGCGATCGCTAAACGCCGATCACGTACTTTTTCCACTCAGCGTGGGTACCGCTTTTGACCTGGCGAGTCACCTCAAAGTAGAGACTGCTGTGGGGACGTCGGGGGGGATTGCGCAGCGGCATTGAGGCTTCGCGAGGTGTACGATTCCCCTTTTTGACATTGCAGCGCACACAAGCGGTCACGATGTTGTCCCACTTGTCACCGCCGCCCCGCGATCGCGGTACGACGTGGTCCAAGGTCAGGCCATCCCCTGACAGCCCACAATATTGACACGTATGATCATCCCGTTGCAGAATATTGCGGCGAGTTAGCGGAATTTCCTTGTAAGGTACCCGGACGTAGTTCCGCAAGCGAATCACTGTGGGTAGTGGGATTTCTGGATAAATGAATCTGCCATTGTGCTCCACCTGCTCAGCCTTGCCCTTGATGACAAGCACGATCGCTCGACGCCAACTGGTGATGTTGAGCGGTTCATAAGAGGCGTTGAGCACTAGAACCTTACTCATTGGTGATTGTCTGAAGAATATTGCACCGATGGTAGCACAGGTATTTCTTTCAGGTGAAATCCGGCGATCGCCCACCCCGTCGGGGCCTTGAGGATACATCCAGACCGCCAGCAGAGGGCCGTCACGACCGACTTATTGGCTACTGGGTTCCGGTTTGGCCTTGCTTTTCGCCGTCCGACTCAGGGTCTGCCAGAGCATAATGCTGCCGGTGACTAGCATCCATAACAACCCGAGACCGTTGAATAACACGTAAATCGGTTCCAGAATGGGGCCTAGATACTCGCCCTCGTGGAGCATCATCAGGAAATGGACTTGGTCGCGAGACAGCCCAAACCAATCCTTAGAAAGGCGGTAGACGACTCCCGTGGTCACCGTGATGAACAGGGGCAACAGGACAATGGGGGCCACTGTACGATGCAAATAGCGGATAAGTGAGCGAAATTTCATGGCTTAGGGCGACTGGCAGCAATCAATGGGGACGGCAAAAAAAACATCGACAGGTTCGTCAGCTGTGCCACAACCTTTTGGTTACGGTTACGCCATGGCAACGTCAACAATCGTGGTCACGACTAGATACTTCATAATCTTCTCATTTTTGAAGATAAAATATTGTGACAGCAATTGCAGACACCTGGTGCGATAACTCTCAATGATGGAAGATGTGAGCTTCAAGATGTGGGTTTTGGCCCCTGGGCATTGGCAATATTTGCTGATTAATGCGGCGATCGGCATTGGGATTGCCGCCGACGCTGTGATTGCCACCATTGGCCGCTTCAAGCGATTTGAAACCGTACGCGATGCGTTGTCTTGGGCGGCTGCGGTCGGCTTCACCCACACGGTTTTTCCCATGATTGGCCTAATTGGCTTGTGGTATGCCGCGAGCTCATTTCCGTCACTCAAGGCGGGCATTTACGGCGCTGGTTTCCTCGCCATGGTGTGGTTTATCAATGATGTGGTGCGCGACATTGCAGGTCTCGATAATGATGACGACGAGGACGAGACCGACGACAATGATTTTTTCTATCAGTTTTTAGCCAAACATTCGCGCTTTTGGGCGGCGGTTTGGGCGGTATCGATTGACGCGTTGGTGACTGGCCCTGGCAAAACGGCAGCCACGGCTCAGTGGAGCCAGGCACAAGTGCTGGGTAGCTTTCCGCTGGTGGGCTTGGTAGTGTTTGGCTTGGTGATGTTGAGTGCTTGGCCCGCGATCGCCCTGCGACGGTATTGGCAAGACCAAAAATTCGACAATCCGCGAGGGCTGGCCCGCTTCACAGCGGTGGGGTCTTGGGTAGAACTCAGCATTTTCATGTACTTTGCCTATCTAGCCATCTCAGAAATGATTTTGGCGCTGGGCGTAGAACCAATCATTAGCGAATTCTGGATTGCGGGGATGTTCGCGATCTCGACAATTTCTTTGCTGTTAGTTACCCTCGGCGATCGCGTCTGGGCCACTCAACTGCAAGAAGCCACTGATTTGCTGCAGCTTTAGGGCGGCTGAAATGTCGTGATGACTCGCCCCAGGTGTCGGTCTGTTCTAACAGATCCAGCGAAGAAAGCTATCCTCAGCAGGAATTTAGTCAGGATTTGTCTATGAGTGATTTGCTCTGGCAGCAGTCCACAAACGCTGCTGCTTTACAAGATCACTAACTGGCCTGTGGCGTTGTGTTGCACCCCGTCACCCCCAATTGGCAGGCCTGGTTTTCTCTCTACGGGACTGACATCACCGGCATTTTTGTCAGCAAAGACGACGATCGCGCCCAGGCTGCACAGCAAGTTTTTCTGGCTGAACTGCGATCGGGGGGATGGGTTGATCGCGATCCGGCCAAAGCCTTCATGGCCGAGCTCCAACACTGTGATGATAGTGAACTCATCGATCCCCTACCGCAACGCAGCTTAGAAACATTGGCGCAGCAAATTCTTCGGCAAACTTTAGCGGATACGCCCGCCGTTGAATAAGCCACGGCAATGGTGAACATCGCTCATTCATTGATGTTGGCACGACCCAATTACCTGGACAACATCACCGAAGAATTTATCATTCTGTAATGGCATATTCTGCGCTGAAAGTTTCCCCAGCCTTGCAGGGGGCAGGGGTTGCCACCCTGCATTTTCTCTGGAGTAACTGTGAATCGGATGATCCCCTTAGCTGCCTGCGGAAACAAAAATCCCTGCGGCTTCCCGCTGGGGATCTATAAATGGGTGCAGGCTTTGCGATATGATAATCCTCGTTTAGGAAATCTTACCTATTGAGTCTTTTGAGTGCACAGAGGGTAAAACGCAGTGATTAGAGTAGCAATTAATGGTTTCGGGCGGATTGGTCGTAACTTTCTGCGTTGTTGGTTGACTCGTGACGACAGTCAGCTCGACGTAGTGGCGATTAACGACACGTCTGATCCCCAAACAAATTCCCATCTATTGAAATATGATTCAATGCTGGGTCGCTTGGATGCAGATGTTCAAGCTGGCGAAGATACGTTGATTGTCAACGGCAAAACGATTAAGTGCTGCTCTGACCGTAATCCCAACAACCTGCCTTGGAAAGCCTGGGACATCGATCTCGTCATTGAGTCGACCGGAGTGTTTCGCAGTGCCGAAGGGGCCGGTCGTCACATTGAAGCCGGTGCACAGAAAGTTCTCATTACGGCTCCTGGTAAGGGCAGCGGTATTGGTACCTTCGTGATGGGCGTGAATCACGAAGATTATGACCCCAGTGAGTTTGACGTGGTGAGTAACGCCAGTTGTACCACTAACTGCCTCGCGCCCGTGGTCAAAGCTCTGCACGAGAGTTTTGGCATCATCAAAGGCACGATGACCACGACCCACAGCTATACCGGCGACCAGCGCTTATTAGATGCCAGCCACCGCGACCTGCGTCGGGCACGCGCCGCTGCGCTGAACATTGTGCCTACCACCACAGGGGCCGCTGAGGCCGTTGCAAAGGTCTATCCCGCAGTGGCGGGTAAGCTCAACGGCATTGCACTGCGAGTGCCGACTCCTAACGTTTCCGTTGTTGACTTTGTGGCGCAGATCGAGAAGCCCGCGATCGCCCAGCAAATCAACGACGCTATGAAAGCCGCCGCTGAGGGGCACCTCAAGGGCATTCTTGGCTACAGCGACCTACCTTTGGTGTCCATTGACTATCGCAAGTCGAACGAGTCTTCGATCGTGGATTCCAGCCTGACGATTGTCCTGGGTGGTGATCTCGTCAAGATCGTTGCTTGGTATGACAATGAATGGGGCTACAGTCAGCGAGTGGTTGACCTGGCTGAGCTGTTAGCTCAAAAGTGGAGCTAGGACTGGTCGCGACCTCGCGATAGTTCACCCATTGAAGGTACGAATATGTAAAAGAATGCGGTGCTGGGTCTGCCAGCACCGCATTCTTGGTTGATGTGTTAATTGTCACGGTCGGGTGCCCTGCTATCCATTGCAGCTGCGCTGTGCGGCGATCGCCCTTGACTCTGCCAGTGCCCCCGCTGCTCTGGTGTACCTCTTGCAGACAGCATCCATGAGGGTTCAGGGCTGATGTCACTGGGCTAACTGGTACAAGACCAAACGACTGATGGATGAGGAAACCAAGTGAGTTATTTGCGCAGCTACCGGAGCTTTTGTTTGATGAACGCCAGAATCTTCCCGGTCTGAGCCTTCAGTTGGGCAACCTCGCCTTCCAGTTTGGCGACTTTTGCCTTTAGCGCGGCCACCTCACCCGCGTCTCCACCAGTTGCTGCGGGAGCCGCTGCCGTTGCCATTGCGGCTTTAGGTCTCGGCTTCCGGGCTTTCGTCATAGCCTTTTTGATGGCTTCAATCAGCTCTTTTTGCTCAAATGGCTTTTGAATAAACTCAAAAAACTCGAACGGTTCCGTAATTTTCTCGGTGACTTCTTCTTTACGTCCCGACATCAGCACCAGTGGAATATGCTGCAACTCCGGCTGGGCTTGAATCTCTTGGAAGACTTCCCAGCCACTCTTGCGAGGGAGCAAAAAGTCCAACATGATCAGATTTGGGCGCTGATCGCGAATCGCATCGAGTCCCTCGACGCCATCTTTGGCTTCTATGACTTCAAAGTTGCCCTGGGGCAACATATCTCGAACGCGCATACGAATTACGCGACTGTCATCGATTACCAAAATTTTGTGCGTTGCCACGGTTGACTCCTGTGCGGTAAAGATGCGGTTGGCTAGTCAATAACTCCAACACTAGCGCTTGCTCATACAACTGATTGCAACCATTACCATGCTTGCGGGTAACAATTGCTATCCTCTGATCCACAGGACTATCCATCGTGGAATCAGGAGGCCATGTACAGCAAATAGTAACGAAGTTTTTGATATCTAGAGTGAGAGATCGTGAAAATTTGTAGATGCCCGCCCGGAATCAGTTCTGGTCAGTGAGGCCGGTGCTAACTCGCCCGCTGCGCTTTGACATAATGAGATGCAGTGCGAGTCGGCCTTCATGCAGCAGCCAGCCAATGACGTTGTCCCGGGCTACCTGAATTCCCGTTCTCTAGAGTGCCCAATCCTGTCGTTGACTATCTTTTATGATGAGGGTGGCCTTGTTCAATATCATTGGGTCAGAAGTAGCTGACTGGAGGTTGCTGGGCTGGGCTAGACGAGGCCCTCTGCTTCAGCCTGTTCTAGCCGCGAGTCATGTCGCTGGCCCCAACAGTCGGCCTGTCGCCGTGCTGCGTTGATGTTTTCCAAAAAAGACTGCGCCTAATGACCTCTTCCACCCGTGACCTAATTAATTTGCCACCTTGGCTGCGTCCCTCTATCGGCAAGGCCAGTGAGCTTTCCACTGTGCAGCGCATTGTCAAACAGCGGGGCATCCACACGATTTGTGAAGAGGGGCGGTGTCCCAACCGGGGCGAGTGCTATAGCAACAAAACCGCCACCTTTTTGCTGATGGGGCCGAGTTGCACCCGTGCCTGTGCCTTTTGCCAGGTGGATAAAGGCCATGCTCCGATGCCCCTCGATCCGGATGAGCCGACTAAGGTCGCTGAGTCCGTTGCCCTGCTGGATTTGAAATATGTGGTGTTGACCTCGGTAGCGCGGGATGACCTGCCGGATAAAGGAGCGGGTTGGTTTGTGAAAACGATGCAGGCGATTCGCGATCGCACGCCGGACACCCAAATTGAAGTGCTGACCCCTGACTTTTGGGGCGGTGATCAGGCGGCTGCGCAGCAACGCCAGCGCGTTGAGACGGTGACTCAAGCCGCGCCCGCTTGTTATAACCACAATGTGGAGACTGTCCGCCGCTTGCAAGATCCGGTGCGGCGGGGGGGGCGATACGATCGCTCGCTGGCAGTCTTGCGTCATGTCAAAGCCAGCAATCCCACCATCCCTACTAAGTCCGGCCTGATGCTGGGGCATGGAGAAACCGAAGCGGAAATCATGGAAACGCTAGAGGATCTCCGCGCGGTGGACTGCGATCGCCTGACCCTGGGGCAATACATGCGTCCCTCGCTGGCTCACCTGCCGGTGCAAAAGTATTGGACACCCGCCGAATTTGAGCAATTAGGGGAGAGGGCGCGATCGCTGGGGTTTGCCCATGTTCGCTCGGGTCCTCTGGTGCGCAGTTCCTATCACGCTGGTGAGGCTCCTTAACGGGTTTAGTCAGCGATCATTTCTCATTACAATCACTACTACATTGCATTGCAGATTTGGAGATCCCCTGTGCCCACTTTAGGCGTCAACATTGACCACATTGCGACGATTCGGCAAGCCCGCCGCACCGTCGAGCCCGACCCCGTGGCGGCGGCGGTGCTGGCAGAACTCGCGGGAGCCGATGGCATTACTGTGCATCTCCGAGAAGATCGCCGGCACATTCAAGATCGAGATGTGCGCCTACTGCGGCAAACGGTGCGCACGCATCTCAATCTGGAGATGGCTGCCACTGCCGAAATGGTGGAGATTGCCCTCGATATCAAACCCGACTATGTGACCCTGGTGCCGGAAAAGCGTGAGGAAATCACCACTGAAGGTGGCCTGGACATCGCGGGGCAGTGCGATCGCATCACCCAAGTCGTCTCCACTCTGCAAGGCGCAGGCATCCCCGTTAGCCTATTTATCGACGCGGAGCCCGAGCAAATTGTGGCGTCGAAACAAACCACAGCGAAGTTTGTGGAGTTGCATACGGGACGCTACGCCGAGGCCCAGGGTGAAGCTGAACGAGCGGAGGAACTGAGCTATCTGACCGTGGGTACCCAAGAGGCGATCGCCGCTGGACTGCGGGTGAACGCGGGGCATGGCTTGACGTATCAAAATACGTATCCCGTCGCCTGTATTGAGGGCATGGAAGAGCTGAACATTGGCCATACCATCATCAGTCGGGCGGCCTTGGTCGGCATGGAGCGGGCCGTCCGTGAAATGAAGCAAGTCATGCGGGGCGATTATTGAGTCAGCACGCTGCTTTCCCTCACCCCCAATTCTTCTCCCAGCCTCGCTACTAAGTACACACAAGTCATGTTGTAGTAGGATGCTGCCAGAAAACATGGGGTCATCGAGATGGAGAATCCTAT
>NZ_JACSWC010000243.1 GCF_016888165.1 Halomicronema sp. CCY15110
AAATTTGAGGCCATCTTTCAGGGATGGTCACTAGCCCAGGAGGGATTTATGTGTACTTAGTAGCCCAGCCTCGGGAGAGGGCTTGAGGGTGAGGAAAAGCAGCGTGGTGCATCGAGTATGTAATTACCCAACCGATGGGGGCAGTTGGCTAGAAGCCTACCCGACACGCGATCAATCAGACTGGAGTCGGCAGAAAGTCGCGATTACCATAGGCCCTTCAGGAAGCTGAAAGTCAGATGAAATAAGGTTTCCGAGAAAACCTTTCCAAACTAGAATGCTGGGGAAGCCAGAGGCTGCAAGTCCCCAGCATTGGGGGCTCCAGGGGGCATAAAGAGCGGGTAATCTTCTTTGCCAAACTTTTCCTTACGTTATGGAAGATACGAGAGCACCCTCCTGCGGCAAAGCGGACATTGGCATAGCACTTAAAGATGATCGAACATGAATGGTAGGGCCTAGAGCTTTATATCCTCCACCACTTGCTGGCTCATTTTTTATCTGGATTGTCTCCAGCCCAGTTATCCGCCTCGACCGAGGTGTGAGATCTGGTTGCTTCGATTCCAACCACCGCCATCCATCCCAACCGTAGCAGTGGCCGAAGAGTCGCTGGTAACATCCCCCTGCTATCAACAAATGTCTTGCAAAATTCAGTATCTCTTTAGATTTCGGATGGTAATGCTGCAACCCTGGTTGACTCGCCACCATGCGCCCTTCTACACGGATAATAGCTACACCGCTACGGCTTTAACGGCTTTAAACTGTAGATAACTTTTGGCCTAAGCTGGGCACTCTGAGGTAAGCCTAGCAGGTTGGCCTGGGTTTACGAGATGCGAGGAAAGTTAACCGTTGTGTCAGGTTTCCCGTAGCATGGGGCACAATAAGCCCGTTCCAGAAGATTGGTCGAAAAATATGGGCAGATTCTGGTTTTAGCTGTTCCCCCAACAATATTGATGACGCAAACGGAGCGTTAGAGAATCCATGAGCATTGAAAAAATTGTTGAGCAAGCCCTACAAGATGGCTATTTAACCCCCGCAATGGAAGCGGAAGTTGGGCGAATTTGTGACACCGCTTCCGAATTGTCGATCGAAGAGTATATGGCGCTCGATCGCTTGATGGGGGCTTTGTTAACTGGAGAAGTCGTCGCCGTTCCCCGCAAACAGTTCATCAACGTGATGGAAGAGTTGGTCCTTACCGAGGCGATCGCCCGCGTAGCCGAAATCGAATCCAATTCTGATACCACGCTAGATTTAGGGGATATTGCGGCCTACGCCTTAAATCGCTTGCCACCACTCTATGCCACCACCGAGGAAGGGGCCTCCTTCCAACGCAATAATGCCAAGGTGGAATTGTCGGCATTGATTGCTGACCAGGTGAAGGAAGCGATCTCCCGTAGCCTCAATCAGCCCGATTTTTATCCTGAGCGACGATCGCTGAGCAAAGGGGCTACTGGCGAAAGCGTGTTGGGACAAGTCACCGACCTGCTGCAAGACTATGCCCATAAGTTTTCCCCGGAAACGCAAGGAGCCTCTCAATAAGGTCATGGTGATGACCGCGCACGAGGGCGTTGGGCGACTAGCCTAGCGCCCTCATTTTTCGTCTAGCGGTGCAGCCTGGATCGTTTCCACCTCAAAGTGATCGTGGCCATTCAATCGCCAACTCTGCATCGCTACATCGCCCTCGGCAGTAATCGAGAGAATTGGGTAGGAATATCCCGACCAGGCCAGTTGCCGATCGCGCTCGGAGGGTACAGCGGGATGATCGGGGTGCGAGTGGTAGATGCCCACAATCGACCAACCGCGATCGCGGCAGTCTCGTTGCGCGTGGAGCAAAATTTGGGGATCGATCCAAAAGCGGTTGCGTTTACTGGGGGAAGGCAAAGAGCGATCGTCCTCAGCAAACGGATTAACTGCTTCCGTCCAGGTGTTCTTGATCGGTAAAACCTCTGTGACCCGCGCGAGCTCTTGACGAGCATCATAGACCCCCAACAACAAGCCACAACACTCCTCGGGATAGCTCTGTGCGGCCTCGGTGTGCATCACTTGTATCTGCTCTGGCTGAAGAATTAAAGTCATGCTAACCATCAAATTGTGTTGGCATACTTTAGTGTGCCGTAACCTGACGTGGCTCATGTCCGTGACCCGAAGGATGCTTCCCCTTGATCAGCGGTAGCCTCATTCATAACGTCCAGCGTCACCGGGTTAGAACAGTCTCTGTGCCAACCTTGCAGCTGCTTGCCGCCACAAATCTTAAAGAGCGCTGGCCCGCTGTCAAGAGCTACTACGCTTCATTCCCAAACGCATTTCACCCGTAAATGGACTATGAAATCTCTTTTTAAAATGCTTGTGTAAATCTTATGAAATCAAGATGATTCGATGCCATCTTGTATTGTTATTTACACTTATCTCATTTCATTCAGGAGATCGTTGTGAAAAAAGTATATTTAGTCGGACTGGCCCTATTGGGCAGCTTAGGCGCTTTGCTGCCCGCCAAAGCGATGGCTCAGAGCAACTGCGTCAACTTGCAAGAAGTCACCAGTGGCCAAACTCAAATTCGGAAACAAATTCGGGTTGGCTTCTTGGGTCCTGGCAACATTCATACTGATTTTTCAGTGCCCCCGAACAGTGGCCTCCAGTTTTTTGAGGTCAGCTTTGTCCCCGAAAATCAAGCGCGCTATGATGCCGAAATCAATTTTCGGTACAGCAGTGGCGCTCAAGCGACCGTGTTTTCTTCAGGCGGTGATGTCACCCCTAATCAGGTGTATTCACGGTGGTTTGTGTCACCGACTGGCGATCTGCCGTTCTTAATCAACACGAGTGTTAGCGGTGAAAACAACACGGCTTACACCATCTCCGTCCGAGGTTGTCAAGACTTTTAAGGCGACTCTGTGACTCCGGCTGACGCCTCCTGAGGTGTCAAAGCCTGGGTCACAGCATCGACCACCTGATCCAGGGCGATCGCGCGGGAGGCTTTGAACAACACGCGATCGCCTGGTTGCAGCATGGCTTTGAGCCGTTCAACTAACTGCGGTGCTGCGTCAAACGTTTCCATGGAGACACCGCTGGCCCCATGGGCTAAAGCTTGGGTTTCTGCAGGGTCGGCCAGGGTCAGCAAAGCGTCCAGTTCCAGTTGCGCGACACACTTACCCACTTGCTCGTGCAGCCGGACGGAATGGTCGCCGAGTTCTTTCATGGTGCCGAGCACAGCAATGTGGCGCTGACCTGGGGTTTGCTTGAGCAAATGCAGCGCCGCCTGCATCGATTCCGCCCCAGCGTTGTAGGTTTCATCGAGCAATTCGATATCGTTGGGCAGGACGATACGCTGGGCGCGGCCACTGGGTAGCGTAACTGGCAAGCCCGACTGGAGGACTTGCCAATCGAGGTCAAAAGCTTGCATCACCGCGATCGCGGCCAGAAAATTCACCGCATTGTGTTGACCGGGCAAGGGCAAAGGCAGCGTCACGCCATTGACCTGAATCTCATGGGAGTTCAGCAACTTGCCCTGCACGTCGCCGCCAGTCAAACCATAGGTAATCTGCTGACCAGACCAGGCCAGCCCCGCAGTTTGCATCAAGCGCACATTGTCATAATTCAGCACGGCAATGCCATCGGGTGAGAGGCCACCGAATAGTTCGCATTTGGCATCGGCGATCGCCTGCTCCGACCCCAGCAGCTCAATGTGCGCGGTTCCCACATTGGTAATTACGGCCACGTCCGGTTCGGCAATTTGCGTCAGCTGGTCAATTTGTCCGGTCCCGCGCATCCCCATCTCAATGACGCCATAGCGATGCTCAGGGGTGAGTGCGAGCAGCGTCTTGGGAACCCCAATTTCGTTGTTGTAGTTGGCTTGGGTTTTAAGTACTGGGCCTTGAGTTTGTAGCGCCGCCGCGATCAATTCCTTGGTCGTCGTTTTGCCGACGGAGCCGGTCACGGCAACGAGCGGGGTCGCTAATTGCCGTCGCCACCAGCGGGCGATCGCTTGATACGCCGCTAGGGTATCGGCCACCTGGAGTCGCGGCTGCCCCTCGACGGGCTCCTGCACCATCACCCCCGCCGCCCCCTGGGCGATCGCTTGAGCCACAAAGGTGTGACCGTTAAAGCGATCGCCCGTCAGCGCTAGAAACCAATCTTGGGGGCTAATCTGGCGCGTATCCGTCGAGATGCCAAACTTCGCGGACAGCGCCAGTTCCCCGGCGTTATCGACCAGCGTGCCGCCAGTCACCGCCACCAGGTCTGACAAAGCGATCTGAAAAGCCAAAACGTCGTACTCCACAAGGATCAAGACTGGTGGCGGCGAGAATTTTCATGCCACTACGAGCCAGCAGTGCTGCCAGAATTCTCCCACAGGACTCCTACTTTTCAGAACATCGCCCTCGGACTATGCCCCTATGACTGCGACTGGGTGGTGGGCATGACTTGAGTCAGGGCCGTGTAAATCACCAGGGCGGAGAGGATGCCATTGATGGGCACGATGCCCCAGCCGATCTGATTGGTGAAGTAAGCGATCGCCGACGACGCCACATACGCAATGATGCCCGCCCAGTTAAATGCCGGTTGCGGTTCAGTAACCGCCGGAAATTGGCCGCGTCGGTTAATCCAATAATCAGCCATGATGATGCCGCCAATGGGGGGAATGAACGTGCCCAGCAAAATTAAATATTGCACCAGCATTTCGTAAATGCCGCCCCACGCCAGCACCAGCGCAAAGGTTGCCCCGCCTAGCACCAGCAACGTCCGCTTGTTAGTGCGAAACATGTTGGAACCCGCGATCGAGAAGGCGTAAATCGTGTTGTCTTGGGTCGTCCACATGTTGAAAAAGAACAAGATCAGGCCCCAAATCAACAGACCCTGCGTAGCCATCACCTGCACAATATCGGGCTCGCCATAAACCTTGGCGCAAAAAGCCCCGCTAAAGATCAAAAAGCCATTCCCTAAAAAGAAGGCAATCAGCGTCGCGATAAATCCAGCCTTGCCCGACTTGGCAAAGCGGCTCCAGTTGGTGGACTGGGTGCCCCCCGACACAAAGGTGCCGACAATAATCGTGATGGCCGCGCTCAACGGTAGGGGATCGCCTAGTTCAGTTCCTTGTAAGCCGGCAAAACCGCCCACATCACCCGCCGCAATGGACAAACTCCACACCATCAGGATCAACATGGCGGGGACGGCGATGCGGCTGAGCCAATCCATCGCTTTGTAACCAAAGTACGCGGTGGAACAAAACCCGTAGGTGAAAAACAAAATGATGAACCAGTTCCACGATTCGGGCACGCCCGCCAGATTGTTAAGCAGCTGCGCCATGAGGGCTGAACCCCAGGCATACCAGCCAATTTGCGTAAAACCCAGAATAAAATCGACCCAGCGCGACCCGACGCTACCAAAGCTAAAGCGCGCCATCAACACGGTGGTGAGTCCGGTTTCTCCGGCGATGAAGCCCAAAAAGGCCGCATACAGGCCCAAGATCAGGTTGCCGAGCAGGATAATGCCCACGAGATCGGGCCAAAACTGAAAAGAGGGGCCAACCAGTCCACCCGCAAATAAGGTGCCAGAGTATAAGGTAAAGCCGACCAAAATCGGGGCTAGCGAGATCATGGATTTGCGGGCTGATTCGGGCACCGGACTCAAGGGGTAATCTTCCGATTTACTGGCGGTGGGAGGCGTTTCGAGCACACTGGTCATGGGGAACACCAAAGATAGACAACAGCTTTAGAATCGAGCGATCGCAAGTGCTCAGGATTACTTTGAAACCCAGCATTTTTACAGGGTGGTGACCACTACTACTTTGCAGCGTGCAGCCACAGATAATCCAGGCAACATTGGGTGGCATTCTAAAAGACCGGGCCAGGCTTAGGTGTATCCGTTGCAACGTGATCGCGACGCAACCACACCCTGCACTGGGGACAGACTAGGATCATGATGCTGGCAGTTTAGCGGTGTCGCGGTCAGCAAAAGTGATGGCCCGGAAAGGGGAATCCCCCTGTATTGTGAGGAGATAAGGCGATCGCGCGTAGCATGGCAAAATTTCAAAAATCTCAAGGGCAATCGGCCCTCCGCTCCCAAGACTTACTCGCCTTTTATCGGCGGGTGAGTCAGTCGCTGTTAACCGTGGTCGATGTGGAAACGACGGGGTCTTTGCCCTATCGGGGAGCCCGCGTAATCGAGGTATCCGTCTTGCAAGCCAGCCTCGCCGATGGCATTTTGCATCAGGAAACCCACTTGATTAATCCTGGGGTGCGAGTACCCGCGATGATTACCCGCATCACCGGGATTAGCCAAACGATGGTGTCTCAGGGCGTGTTTCCCGAAGAGGTGTGGCCCGACTGTCTCGATCGCTTCGAAACTGGCGTGCTCACCGCTCACAACTTGGAATTTGACTATCGCTTTTTACAAGCGGAATATCGACAGCTGGACTACGCCTTTAAGCGGCCGGTACCCGAGCAACTGTGTACCGTCTTATTGTCGCGGCTATTGCTGGCCGATTTGCCGTCCCGCAGTCTGCCCAATTTGGTGCAGCATTTCGGGTTTGAGGTGGGGACTTCTCACCGGGCGGGGGCCGATACTCGGGCCTGCTGGCTACTGGCCGAGCTGCTGTTGCAGCAAATTCAATCAGAGGATGAAGCGTCCCTGCTACAGCGGTTTGGGCGACAGTGGATTCGCCTCAAGGATGCGGCGACCATTCTCGCTTTACCGGCAAAAACCGCCCAGCAACTGTTGACTGAGGCCAGCATTGAGAGCCGTTTTTCTAAACGCAAAAATCGCCCCCTTTACCGCCGAGGGGATGTGGAGCGGATCGCCCAAGAGCGCTCTGGCGAGCAACTTTCCATCCAGGTGTAAGGCGCGATCGCACTCCACCGAGCACTCTATTAATCAAGGGGACGGTTCCCTCGAACGGTTCTCTACTATGTCGAGTGATCCCCCAGGGAACCGTCCCCTTCGCTGCTGCGACACACCGCTCACGAACCAGGCATCTCAGTACATTGCGAAAATCGCCAGCAGGCCGCACCGACCTGTAATACTCATTAACTATGAGATTTACTAGGCTCACTAGATTGCATTGCCTATGGCTAACCCGTCTTTTTCGACCAGTCGTCACCCTACCGCGCCCGATCCCTGGCTAGCAGTGAACTATGCCCTAATTTTTCCTGGCTTCGGGCAGTTATACAGTCGCTATTGGTGGAAGGGCGGGAGCTTAGTGGCGATCGCGATCGCGTCGATAATTTACTGCATCTGGTCAATTTTTGGCGCTCACGGCAACACCGTCCACGGTTTTTGGGCGGCGGGCTGGTTAGTCGTGCTGTATAGCTTCAGCATTTTGGATGCCTATCGCGGCACCCAAGCAAATTATGGTCAGCGCATCACGGTGCCGCAGGGGCGAAAAGATGTTTGGTACGCCGTGTTCTTATCCCAGGTGTTGCCGGGCTTAGGACATCTGTATATCCAGCAGGCTATCCCTGGCGGACTGTGGCTCTTGGCAGGGCTGCTCACCGCTTGGCTGGCCAACCAGCAGCCGCTGCTGGCCCCCATTCCCCCCGCAATTTGGGCTTTTAGCTGCTATCACGTCTATCGCAACTTTCCAGGGCAATCTCGACGCACCTCTACCGCGATCGCGCTGCTCATTTTGGGGCTATTTATTACTCGATTAGTCCTTGGCAACACCCCCAACTGGATCGACCAGAATTTCATCCAAAGCATTGTGCCCAGCGAGTCGATGCTGCCGACGCTGCAAGTGGGCGATCGCTTATTTGTGCGACCGAGCCCCAGGTATATCCCCCAAAGAGGCGACATTGTGGTCTTTGAACCGCCAGAGGCGCTACGGGCAATGCTGCCACCCGCCAGTCAAGAGAATTTATTTGTCAAGCGGATTATTGGCAAACCAAGTGAAACGGTAGCCGTCACGGGCGGGCAAGTTTTGATCAATGAAGTTGCCCTGTCAGAAGATTATGTGCGATCGCCCGCCGCTTATGAATGGGGGCCAGCGACCGTGCCGCCCAATCAATATTTCGTGCTGGGCGACAATCGCAATGAAAGCGGCGACTCCCATGTGTGGGGGTATCTACCCGCCGAGCAGATATTGGGGCGGGGCTACAAAATTTACTGGCCCCCAGACCGCATTCAACCGCTGCCCGGTGGCCGTTCCAGGCCGTGAAGCCAAGGGGGCAAGGGCTGACGGAAAAAGCGCTGAGGAATCTGCAACCCAATAAAACACCCGGTCATTCCGGTTTCGACTTCGCTCAACCTACCAGCATCGAGAGTTGAGCGAAGTCGAAACTCGGGCTATGGGGCTCTTATTAACGCGCAAGTCCCTGAGCTGTCTTTTCAGCCCAGAGCATCGAGTAACTGCTGCTTTGCGGTTGCCAGCGCTTCTGGAAGTTTGGCTGCATCCCGTCCGCCCGCTTGGGCCAGGTTGGGCCGTCCCCCGCCGCCGCCACCGCAGAGTTTGGCGATCGCGCCAATGAACTTGCCCGCCTGCAACTTTTGCTCCATCACTTGCGGGCTAAAGGCCGCGACCAGACTCACTTTGCCTTCCTCCGGCACGGAGCCGAGCACAACTGCGCCTTCGCCCAGCTTTTGCTGCAATCGTTCCGCCGCTGTCTTGAGGGCATCGGGAGCCACGCCCGGCATTTCCGCCACGAGCACTTTCAGGTCACCGATCGCTTCAGCGTCGTTCACCAACTGATCCGACTTGACAACAGCCAGTTCGGACTTCAGCGCCTCCCGTTCTTTTTGAGCAGACTTGAGTTCCGCTTGCAGGCTGGTGATGCGATCGGGCACTTCCTCCGGCTTTACTTTGAAGCGTTCGGACAGGTCGCGCACCACGGCATCACGCACGTTCAGGTAGTCCAACACCGCCGGCCCGGCGACGCCTTCAATCCGGCGAATCCCCGATGCCACACCGGTTTCCGAAATAATCTTGAACAGCCCGATCTCTGCCGTGTTGCTGACGTGGGTGCCGCCACATAGCTCCATCGACACGCCGGGGAAATCGATCACCCGCACTTCCGCCCCGTACTTCTCGCCAAACATGGCGATCGCCCCCCGCTTCTTCGCTTCCTCAATGGGCATCTCTGCCACCGTCGCGCCATGGCCTTCGGCAATCCAGGTGTTGACCTGCTCTTCGACCTGCTGCACCTCCTCAGGCGTCAGCGCTCGCGGACAATTGAAGTCAAACCGCATCCGGTCAAACGCCACCAGCGAACCGGCCTGGGAAATGTTGTCGTCCACAATCTTTCTCAGCGCAGCTTGCAAGAGGTGAGTCGCGGTGTGGTTCGCCATGGCCCGCCGCCGACAAGCGCGGTCAATCTGCGCCGTGACGTGGTCGCCAACCTGCACCGTGCCCCGCTCGACCCGCCCCAGGTGAAGGAAAAAGTCGCTCTCTTTCTGCACATCCTCCACGCGGATCACCGCATTGTCGCCAGAGAGGTAGCCGCGATCGCCAATCTGCCCGCCGGACTCCGCATAGAACGGCGTCTGATCCATCACAATCTGCACTGCCGTGCCCGCTGCCGCCGCCGACTGGGAAATCCCCTCCACCAAAATCGCCTCGACCTTACTGGTGCTCACCGGGTCGGTATAGCCCAAAAATGAGGTGGAATGGACGTGCTCCGCCAGAACATCTAGGCTGCCCTGCGCCGTCAGGTCAATGGTTTCGTGGGCGTCTTTGGAGCGCTGACGCTGCTGCTCCATCTCAGTTTCAAACCCGGCAGCATCCACCGTCAGCCCTTGCTCTTCAGCAATTTCCTGGGTCAGCTCCAGCGGAAAGCCGTAGGTGTCGTACAGCACAAAGGCATCCGCGCCAGAGATTTGCTGCGGGTGCTTCGCGAGAATCTCCGCCAGCAGCTTTTCGCCCCGTTCCAGGGTTTCCAAAAAACGCGCTTCTTCGCGCTCCAGTTCGCCTTTAATCGCCGTTTCGCGCTCGCGCACATTGGGATACACGGATTCCGAAAGGGCGATCGCGGTCTCCGCGACTTGATTCACAAAAGCCCCTTCAATCCCAATCAGCCGCCCGTGACGCACCACCCGCCGAATCAGTCGCCGTAAAATGTAGCCCCGTCCGACGTTAGACGCCGCGATGCCGTCCGCAATCATGTGCACAACAGCCCGCACGTGGTCGCCAATCACCTTCAGAGAAACCTGCGTTGGCTCGTCGCATTGGGCGTAATCTAAGCCAGGAATTTTGGCCGCCGTTTCAATGATGGGAAAGATCAGGTCAGTTTCGTAGTTGTTAGGCTTCTGTTGCAGAATCTGGGCCATGCGTTCCAGCCCCAGCCCGGTGTCAATGTTTTGCTTTTGCAGTGGCGTCAGGTTGCCCTCGGCATCGCGGTTGTACTGCATAAAGACCAGGTTGTAGAACTCGATGAACCGCGAGTCATCTTCCAGGTCAATGTGCTGATCGCCCAGTTCAGGATGGAAGTCGTAGTAGATTTCCGAGCAGGGGCCGCAGGGGCCGGTGGGGCCAGAGGTCCAAAAGTTATCTTCCTCGTCCATGCGCAGGATGCGGTGAGGCGGTACGCCAACTTGGTCGCGCCAGATGGCAAACGCTTCGTCATCTTCCCGAAAGACGCTCACCACTAGCCGCTCTGCGGGCAGTTGAAAGACTTCGGTGGAGAGTTCCCAGGCCCAGGCGATCGCCTGCTCTTTGAAATAGTCACCAAAGCTAAAGTTGCCCAGCATTTCGAAAAACGTGTGGTGCCGCGCTGTTCGCCCCACGTTCTCAATGTCGTTGGTGCGAATGCATTTCTGCGAGGTGGTGGCGCGATCGACCGCCGCCTGTCGCTGTCCCAAAAAGATCGGTTTGAATTGCAACATGCCGGCGATCGTCAACAGCACCGTCGGGTCTTCGGGCACCAAGGACGCACTTGGCAAAATCTTGTGCTGCCGCTCAGCGTAAAACTCTAGAAAAGTTTTGCGAATATCCGCTCCGCGGGTCACCACTGACTGAGACTGAGATGTAGGCATAGGACGATGGGCAATCTGAGCGCAAGCAAATTTGACAACTGTTTATCTATTGTGAGGGATGTTAGCCCATCTGGTCAGCAAAGCCAAACAAACTTGGGGAACTCAGAGCAGCCCCGGCACTCACTTGGTTCTCGGCCCAGCCGTTGACTTCACGCCCCATCGGTTGACTCAGTGAGAAACGCAACGGGCAAAACATTCGGTGCCCCTTGCCATGTTGAAAACTGTAATCGCCTTACCGGTGTTGGCCCACCGCCTGGCGGCAATCTGAACATTGCACAGTGATTGCACCGCCACAACGTTCCGCAGCCACCGATCACTCAGTCGGATTGATCACCTCGCCAAATCAAGAATTACGGACAGTCTGGACTGAGGGGTGAGCCCATCTGTGCAAAGAAACAGGATTTGGTAAAGTGACCCCACAGCCGAGCCAACATGAGCACAGTGATGGGCCTGCGAGCGATCGCGCTCCGACAGTCACCTCAGGATTCGCAGTCAGTCGCCCGCGATAAATCTGTAGTGCAGACTAACGTTTTCTTTAACGGCGACTTTATTTTGTTTTATGCGGAACCGCTGACAGCGCATTTGTAGCTAATTTCAGCCAATTCAATGATTGGCTATTTTGACCACCATCGCACCCCTGTAGCCGATATCGGTGCATCCCCTATTTTGAGAGCATACCCATGAGTGAGTCCACGAACCCTGCCATTCCCAACCACGCCGAACAGCAAGCCCAACTCGACCTGCTGCACTCAGTTTTAGACTCGGCCTCGACGATGCCCTGGCATCCCTACAGCCCAGCGGCGACTCAGTATTTTGATCAACTTGAACAAACTGTGGCCGATGAACTCGGTGACGAGCTCGAAATCGCCTCGCAATGGTCAAAAGTTTCGGCCTTGGCGACCGCTCTGTGGGCGTCATCTGACGACAGCCTGCTGACCACGTTGGCCCAAAAGTTTGGTGACCGGATGCCCCAGGCACTGCTGGCGCAGTTAACGACGCAGGTGCAAGCCGTGGCCCAAAACGGTCAGACGCTGATGGACCAACTCGTGACAGCAGCTCAAGCGGTGGTGACTAATGTCGCGGTGGATGACTTACAAGTGGTCGCCCGACCCATGGCGATGGCGATGCGCAGCGGTAAAGCTGACAGCATCGAAGCTGCCGTGCAGTCAATTCGAGCCGTTGATTGGGACGAGTTGTCGGAAATGGAGCAGGCAAAACTGAGTTTGGCGATCGCCCGCTATGCCCTGGCGAAACTCGACGCCGAAGCCTGATACCGCCTGCTGGCTAATCATATAAATTCAGTTTGGCCTGAAAACTGAGTCAAGTTTCAGTTTCGCAACTCTCTCGATACGCTCAAGGCTGAAGTGAGAGTATGGCACCATGAGTAGTATGCTAGATCGCCATGCAGGAAGACGCTACCGAATTGCGACAGCTGATGACGAAACATGACTTGACGAGACTCGGAAGATGGCAACTGGGTGAAGTGCTGGGGGGCTATGCTCCAGTGCAGCGACGCTGGAAAGTTTGCCATTTCCCGCTACTGATGCGGGCGACTTGGCCATCGCTCACACGACAGAACAGTTTAGTCGAGGCAATGACTGGGGAAGCGCAGCCATTGCGAGGTGCTAGATTCGTCGCATTCTCGACCTTGAATATTCATATATTCTCATCCCCTGCTGGGGATAATAAATCAAGAAAATAAATACTATGGAATGACAGCTTAAAGAACGTTGTGGAGTGAAGTCTCTAGACGCCTGTGAAGTCCTACGTTCGTCGGTTTCAACCCAGGTCAAAAAAAATGGTGCCCCGCCCGAGAGGGCCTGGTTTGCCGCTGCGTCTAGTGCTCACTGTGCCGTTTGTGATTCAGGTGTTGGGCATTGTGGGGGTGGTGGGCTATCTCTCTTACCGCAGTGGCAAAAATGCCGTCAATGAGCTGGCCTACCAATTGATGGCGGAATCCAGCGATCGCATTACTAGTGATCTCAATGGCTACCTACAATCGGCTCACCAGATCAACCGGGCCAATATCGCGGCGCTAGAGTCGGGAGTCGTCAGCCTGCAAGGCTTAGAGCAGCTACATCGGTACATGATCCTGCAACATCTGCAGTTGCCCGCAGTCACCAGCATTATAGTTGGCACTCCTGAGGGGGAGTTTCGGGTCATTCACCGGATCAGCGCTAACGGCCTGAGCGATGTTAAACCCACCGAGTTACCCTACGAGGCTGGACGTTCGGATGCCGTCGATTCCAGTCGATTAAATCTTTACACCATCAATGAAGCCGGGCAGTTAGGGCGGTACGCGGGAACCCTTGAGGATATCGATGTACGCGATCTCCCTTGGTTCCGGCAAGCGGCGGAAACGGGCCAACCCGGCTGGATCGAGCCCCACCAGATCGGCGCTACAAATAGGCTGACTATCAATGGCTATACCCCTTTCTATGACCCATCGCAGCGGTTTGCAGGCGCGTTTGGGGTTAACTTATCGCTAGATCGGCTGAATGACTTTCTCGCAGAGCACTCGGTCAGCCCATCTGGCCAGGTTTTTATCGTGGAGCGCAATGGGCTGTTGATTGCCAACTCCACCGGCGAACTGCCCTTTACCAGCTCACACACGGCACCGCATGTAGCGACGGGTACGCCACCGATTTTCACTCCAGGGGAGATCACGTTTCATCGGTTGTCGATGGCGACCAGCGCCAACCCCATCATCAGGGCGACGTCTCAGGCCATCACGACGCAGGTGGGTGACTTGGACACGATTCGTTCGGCCCAAAATCTAGAGATAGCAATTAGGGATGGGACTCAAGCCGAGAGCCTGGAGTGTCGGCAGAACCCATGCCAACCCTATTTTCTCCGCATTACCCCTTACCAGGATGGCTATGGCTTAGATTGGCTGATTGTCACCGTGGTGCCCCAGTCTGACTTTATGGGGGCGATCTATGCCAATGTGCGCCGCACCATCGTGTTGTGTGGGGTGGCTTTGGTGGGGGCGATCGGCCTGGGCATTTGGACCGCGCGGCGCATCGCGCGATCGCTCTCTCGCCTCACCCAGGCGGCCCAGGGCGTTGCGGCGGGCGACCTGGCGACAACGTTGCCCCCGGCTCCCATTGCTGAAGTAGAAGTGTTGACCACAGCCTTTCGTCAAATGGCGCTAGAGCTGAGGCAGGCGGCCCAGTTTCAGCAGCACTATGCCCAACACCTGGAACAGCAGGTGGCCGAGAAAACAGCGGCCCTAACCGAAGCCCAGCGCATCGCCCGAGTCGGCAGCTGGGAGTTTGACGTGGTCACTGGGGTTTTCACCTGGTCAGCCGAACAATCCCACATTATGGGGAGAGAACCCACCGCAGATTTGCCCCGCTATCCCGATATTTTGGCGCTCATTTCCCCAGCAGATCGGCCCATGGTTCGGGCGGCGGTGGAAACAGCGATCGCCCAGGGCACGCCCTACACCGTTGAACATGGCATCATCCGTCCCGATCAGTCGATTTGCTATGTGATTAGCCGGGGCGAGGCAGTGGTCAATGACCAGGGCGAGGTGGTCAAAGTCATGGGCACGATCACAGATATTACCGATCGTAAGCAGGCTGAGCAAGCCTTAGTTGAAAGCGATCGCCGCTTTCGAGCCATTTTCAACACCACCTTTCAGTTTATCGGCCTGCTCACCCCCGAGGGCATGCTGCTGGAAGCCAATCAAACCGCCCTAAACTTTGGCGGCTTAACCCGCCAAGAGGTGATCAATCGACCGTTTTGGGAGGCCCGCTGGTGGACAATTTCGCCCGCGACCCAGGCCCAGCTCAAAGAGGCGATCGCCCAGGCGGCAGCCGGGCAGTTTGTGCGCTATGAAGTCGATGTGCTGGGGGCTGAAGGGCGCGTAGCTACAATCGACTTTTCTTTAAGCCCAATTCGGGATGAGACTGGGCAGGTGGTGCTACTCATTCCCGAAGGGCGCGATATTAGCGATCGCAAACAGGCCGAAGCCGCGTTAACGCAAGCGAAGCAGCAGCTCGAAAACCGCATCGTCGAGCTTAACCAGCGCTACCAGGAAATGGAGTCGCTGGGGAAAATGAGTGATTTTCTCCAAGCCTGTCTCACGCTTACAGACATTTACGAGACGCTACCGAGCCTGTTGCAACCCCTCTTTCCGGGGTGCTCGGGCAGCCTGTTTAGCGTTGACCCAGCCGCTACTCAGGCGCAGGTCGTCGCTACTTGGGGCACCCAACCGCCATCGGTCACGACATGGCCCATCGAAGATTATGAGGTCTTGTGTCGGGGAAAGGACTATCGGGGCAAACCAGAGGTGCTCCCTCTGCGTGGTCACCCCATCCCCAGCCAAGATACGGCCACCCTCTGTATCCCGATGATTGCTCAGGGCGAGACCCTGGGGCTGTTTTATATCACGGTCAACGGGCCGGAGGCACTCCCTGAGGGCAAGCAGCAGCTAGCGCGCACGGTGGCCGAGCAAGTGAGCCTCGCGATCGCCAACCTACAACTGCGCGAAACCCTCCAGCAGCAAAGCATCCGCGACCCGTTAACTGGGCTATATAATCGCCGCTACCTTGAAGCCTCGCTCACCCAGGCGATCGCTCAGGCCCAGCGTTATGACCAGGCTATTGGCGTGATCATGCTCGATATCGATCACTTCAAGCAGTTCAACGATACCTATGGTCACACCGCCGGAGACCATGTGCTGCAAGCCGTTGGCGCATTGCTAAAAGAGAACGTGCGCGGGGCTGATATCGCCTGCCGCTACGGCGGCGAAGAAATGACCCTGATTTTGCCCGAATCACCTCTAGCGCAGTCTCAGCTGAAGGCAGAAGCCATTCTCAGGGCGATCGCCGGACTTGAGCTAACCTACAACGGCCAACCTTTGCCTACCCTGACCGCCTCCCTTGGGGTCGCTAGCTTTCCCCAGCATGGGGCGACGGCATCGGCCCTAGTGCAAGCCGCCGATGCCGCGCTCTATTGCGCTAAGGCCAGTGGCCGTAACCAGGTGGTCGTCGCCCGGAGCTAAGGAAGCTGCTTAAAAATAACGTCCCCGATTGTAGGGGTTTGGCAATGCCTAACCCCTACAGAAAGCGTTGTAATGTTGGGGGTGTCATTTAAGCGCAATTCCCTAAGTCGCGATCGCTGCCATTGTAATGACCCATAACCACCAGCAAGGCTGTGTCCGTAATGTTAAAAGCGACGATTGCCGACCCAGAGGTTGGGATCTTGCAGGGGCTCTACAGGACTAGCCAGGTGATTGATTAATGGCGAGACATCGAGGCGGCCCTGCTCTAGCAACAGGGTTTGCAACCGCAGCTTGAAATAGACCTCGCGATGGTGCAACCGCTCGGCAATAATCAATGCTTCCTGGTAAGCCGCGATCGCGCTATCCGGTAAATTTTGCGCCTCGTACAGCTGGCCTAAATTATCAAAGGTCTGCATCAACCCATACCCGTTAAAAGACAGCCGCTCGACTGCCAGGCGCTGCTCGTAGAGGTAGCGCACGTCTTCGGGTTGGTCGTCGGCCAAATACAGGGCCGCCAAATCTTGCAGGGCATCACTCGCCACATCCGTTTGGACTTGGGCTAGTGCCCCAGAATAGGTGACGGAATAATAGTTTTGGGCTTCGGTCAAGCGATCAAGGTCACGAAAGTTGCGGGCGATCGCTAACGTCAGAGCCGGGATAAATTGGGGCTGTAGGGTGTCTTCGTATTTACCTGCGAGGCGGCGTTGATACTCAATCGCCGTTGCCAACTCGTCCAAATCTTGAAAATTGCGAATCACCCCCTGCAAATACTCGATTTCTAGCAAATCATCGGCATCGGCAAAATCGAGCAGAGCTTCATACGTGGCGGCGGCGGGGGCAAACCGGAACCAGCTTTCGCGCAGGCTGGCCAGATTTTCGAGGAGGCGCTGTTGTTCTTCGCGATCGCCTGCTTGCACCGCCCGCTCCAGCAAAATTTCGTAAACGATGACCGCCGCATCCACATCTCGCAGCACCTCAAAAGCCGCCACTAATTCTTCCACTAATTCCACATTTGGGGATTGTTGAGCCAGCAATTCGGCCTGGATTTCTCGCAGTCGCAGACTCAGCAACTGCACCTCATCAGCCCGCGAGTTTTCCCACAGCCGCAACCCCACCCGCTGCATCGCCGCCAGTTCTGCTTCAACCCCCAAGATGCGCCGCAGTCGCACTTCCCGCATCCAATCGATAAACACTTCCTCGGTCGCCCCCTCCTCCAGATAACGGGCTTCGGTTTCGAGCGCCAGTTCATCAAGTTCGGCGGCCAGCACGCGCCTTTCGAGCGGACTCAGGGGACGTTCAACCGCAAATTCGGGCAGCAGCGGATCACGCGGCTCCGCAAATTCTGGATCCGAGAGAAATTGCTCCACTAGGCTGGGGGCGAGCTGGGCCTCCGCTAGTCGCAGGGGGCCTGCCCAACTGGTGGCCGCGAGGGCGATCGCCACCAGCCAGCGACGCCAAGATTGAGAAAGGGTGTTTGCCATTATCGGGGAGCAGCTTCACGTTCGTTTACAGTCCCCTTTATCAAACCAGCAAGGGGAAACAATTGCGGTAGTCTTAAGATCTTGCAGTTTTTCTGCGCAATATCAATCCCTAGACGACTTTAGCAAGCCCATAAGTTTCCATGACTTCTACGGTTCCAACGCCTACCGCCACTCCGACCCGCACCATCCGCATTGGGTCTCGCAAGAGTCAATTAGCCCTGGTGCAAACCTATTGGGTGCGCGATGAGCTGAAAAAGCAGTTTCCTGACCTGACCTTTGAAGTCACCACCATGGATACTCAGGGCGACAAGGTCTTGGATGTCTCCCTGTCGAAAATTGGGGACAAGGGCCTGTTTACCCAAGAGCTGGAAGATGGCATGGTGCAGGGCAACATTGATTTTGCCGTGCATTCCCTCAAAGACTTGCCCACTCGGCTACCTGAGGGGTTGATGCTCGGCTGCATTACCGAGCGGGAAGACCCCGCCGATGCCCTGGTCGTCCACGAACAGCATCAAGACAAACAACTCGACACCCTGCCCGAGGGGGCTGTCGTCGGCACTTCGTCACTGCGCCGTCTGGCCCAATTGCGGCATCATTTTCCCCACCTCACCTTCAAAGACATTCGCGGCAACCTCAACACGCGCCTGCGCAAGCTGGATGAAGGCCAGTACGACGCTATCATTCTCGCTGTGGCCGGACTGGAACGGTTGGGGATGGGCGATCGCATTCACCAAAACATTCCCTCTGACATTTCTCTCCATGCCGTCGGGCAAGGGGCCTTGGGCATCGAGTGCCGCGAGGGCGATACCGACATTCTCACCGTCATCAAAACCTTGGAGCACAGCGAGACAGCCTATCGCTGTTTGGCCGAACGCGCCTTTTTGCGCGAGCTAGAAGGCGGCTGTCAGGTACCGATCGGCGTCAACACTGTGTTAGATGGCGAGACCCTAACCCTAACGGGCTTAGTCGCCAGCCTCGACGGGCAAACTGTGATTAAGGAACAGATTCAAGGGGCCTCTAACGAAGCGGAAGCTATGGGCACCTCGCTGGCTAAAACCGTTCGTGGGCAAGGCGCTCAAGCCATTTTGGATGCCATCAACGCCGAAAGCCGATAGGCGAGTCGAGCGACTCAGCAGGGCTCGCGACTGTCATGATTTTGCGATCGCATGCTTGCCCAGATTTTTTTTGTCTCTAGTTCGTCGGGCCAGTACGGACGAGATCATGCCGATGGTTCAACGTTTTTGGACTTAATTGATGACGCGCCCCAACTCACCTGAGGCAGACTCGCCGACCACCGACACTGAATCGGTGGAGTTGACCCCTGAGGTTTTACAGCGAGTGCGCGAAGGGCTGGCGGCGGCTCGCAGTCCGCAGGTGCAGCGGCACACGCAAACCGCCCTCACGCAAATTGCGGCGGTGGCTCAGGATCAAGCTGATCCACGGGTGAGCGGGCGCTTTCGTCATTGGTTGCTCAAACGCTTCATCCGTCTATTGTTTCGCGTCAAGGTCGAGTCGCCAGAGAAGATGCCCCAAGGGCCAGTGGTGCTGGTGGCCAACCATCTCAGCCACCTCGATCCGTTTTTGATTTTGGCGGCGGTGCCCGCCCACCCCTATTACTACATCTTGGGGGATGCGCGCACCCTGTATAACCAGCGGTGGAAACGCTGGGTGGTCGGCCAGTCCGGGGGCGTGATTCCCCTGGAACGCTGGTGGAAAGAGGAGGTGGCCGTCATGCAACAGGCCGAGAGCGATCGCCCCGACCTTAAAGAACTCGCCGCCGCCATTCAAAGCGACGTACCTAACGGCCGATCGATCAAACAAATGCGGCAGATCGACCAGGCTGTACAGGCCATCTTGCAGCGGGGCGATGGCCTGATGCTGTTTCCCGAAGGCCGATTAGGCGAGCAGGAAGGCCAGTTGCATGTACCGCTGAAACGGGGCACGGTAATCTATGCCCTGCGGTCGGGAGTGCCGATTGTGCCCGTGGCGATCGCGGGCACCCAAACCCTCTTTTTTCGCAAACAATTGACCCTCCGCTTTGGTGACCCCCTGATCTTTGGCCAGCACGCTCGCCCAAAACGAGCGGCCATTGACGATGCCCTGGGCCAGCTCGAAGCCGCCATGTGGCAACTCTTAGACCGCGACTACCAAGAACCCGCAGGTGCAAAACCCTTGCAAAATTGGCTGAACCATTTGTTTTGGTGAATCCCCCTTCAGCACTCACCCGGCAATCGGGATGCGACTACACGTAGCGCGTTAGCTGAATGCGGTAACGTTCCTTTTTGGTGATGGCAATATCGCCGATTTCGAGCCGACCTTTGCCCCGAATCGAGACGAGGTCGCCAGCCTTGACGGTTTGGCTCGCCTGCTTACCCGATTTCCAGTTGATGCGCACGTCACCCGTGTTGATGAGGTCCACCATTTTGCTGCGCGACATGCCAAATCCGGCGGAAGCCACCGCATCTAAACGTAGGGAAGCTTCCACGGTGGTCATTTCTTTTTTCTTCGGTTGGCGAACGCGCAGCTCACTCCAATCAACTTGTCGTGTCTTTACCGGCACCGATCGCACCTGAGTCAGATTCATTTCCAGAAACTCGACCAGTTCCGGGGCCACGATCGCCTGCGCTCCCCGTTCTCCCAGAACGATGATGTCGCCGACTTTTTCTCGCACAATGCCAGCGCCCAGCAGCGACCCCAAAAAGTCACGATGGGTCGCGGTATCAAATAAAAAGTTGCCAGCAATATCCAGCAGCACCAAAGGCAGATCGATTGCTTCCAGGGGCAGATCGGTGCGAGCGATCGCCGCCCGCTGGCGTTCCGCTTGGGGATACCCGCCCCCAGCGCGCAAATGGACTTCCGTCAGGCGTTGAAAGATGTCCTGACATTCCGCCAATTCCGGGGGGGAGAGAAAATCGGTAAAGACAATTTCCCAGGTGCGGATAGCCTGTTCGGCCAGGTCTAGCGCCCGCGTCACCGCTGCCGGATTTTCGACTGACTTGAGAAGGTCTGCTTTGGGCAACATGCGATCATTCGTTCCATCCCTGCTGTCTTCCATTGAAACACGAACCTATCCGTTCGACAGTGAGGGGAAACCGGACAGGTCTATCGCTAGAGGGTAGATATCCCGACGGAAATGACCCTCTAATATATGAGGTGTGAGCATCAATACCTCACGCAGGTTTACGCAGAACGCACCAGGACTATGTTTAGCAAGATCAAGTGGTTTCGATTACGCCCCATTCTCAGTGTGGTACTCGCGGTTGTCGCAACCTGTCTCGTGGGTTGTGGTGGCGCAGACGTGGCGCAGCCCACGACTTACTCTAGCGAGCAGATCGCTCAATTAGAGATTTTCGCCCCCCGCGTCACCGACCTGCGCGATCGCTTCCCCGAGTTAGAGGACTATATTCAGAATAAAAATTGGGTCGATATTAGTGCCTTCATTCATGGCCCCATGGGCGAACTGCGGGTGGGTCTGGAGCGGGTCGCCGTGCGGCTGTTGCCTCAGGATGAGAAGCAGGCCAAATACTATGCGGAAGAGATTGGCACCCATTTAGAAAAGCTCGATGCCGCCGCCGAGGAATACAACCAGATCGAAGCGGGCAAACAGTACCGCGAGGTGCTGGATGACTTCAATGCCTTTGTCGAGTTGATTCCCGATCTCTCGGTGTAAGCGCTGATGGCCCGACTTGTCATCATTGGGTGTGGCGTTGTGGGGGCGGCGATCGCCTACGAGCTGAGCCGCACGACGCCGCACACCATCACCGTGCTGGAACAGCACACCCCTGCCGAGGGCGCGACCGGAGCCGCCCTCGGCATTGCCATGGGCGTCATTAGCCACAAGGTCAAAGGTCGCAACTGGCGCTTACGAGAAACCAGCCTGCGCCGCTACCCCACGCTCTTAGCCGAACTCGCCGCGTTGGGGCAACTCGTGCCCAACAATGCCCAAGGCATTCTCAGCCTGTGTTTTGATGCTGAAAAACTGCCGCGCTGGCAGTCGCTACAGGAAATTCGCCAGCGCCAGGGGTGGCAACTGGAAATTTGGTCACCCGCCCAAGTCGCCGCCGCCTGCCCCCACCTGATAGTTGACCAAGTAGCGGCGGGCATTTATTCGCCCCAAGATTTACAGATTGCCCCAACCGCCCTCACCCAATCCCTCATTACCGCTGCCCAGCAGCAGGGGGTGGAGTTACAGACGGACGCGGCGGTGGTCGGTTTTGAACGGGAGGGCGATCGCCTACGGTCAGTCCAAACAGCCATCCACACGTACCCCGCCGATGGGGTCATCATCACCGCTGGCCTGGGCAGCGAACGGTTGGCCGATAGGCTGGGTCACGCACTGCCACTCATGCCGGTGCTGGGCCAGGGCTTACGGGTGCAAATGCCGGAAGTCCTTGGAGATGCGTCCTTTCAGCCCGTGATCAACGGTGATGATGTGCATTTGGTGCCGATGGGCGATCGCGTCTACGGCGTCGCGGCCACGGTGGAATTTCCGCCGGAGGGGGAGCGATCGCCCCTGCCGCAACAGGCTGCCCTCGATGCCGTCTGGCAAGCCGCCTTGGCCTACTGCCCAGCCCTGAAATCGGGACAAATTCTCTCGACCTGGTATGGTCTGCGTCCGCGTCCTCAAGGGCAGGCGGCCCCGGTGATTCAACCCATTGAGGGCATTCGTAACGGCATCCTCGCAACTGGCCATTATCGCAACGGGGTGCTGCTGGCACCAGCAACGGCACTCAAGGTTCAAGAATTGCTGCAAACATGTTTAGACAGCGATAGCCCAATCCCCCCCCGTCGCCAAGGAGCATAAAATGCTTGATTCAGCGTCATCATCCCTGAATCATTCAACGTTTCGATAGCTGGCTAAATATTGGCTCACGGTAGCGTCATCAACCGCCTCAAAGTGTTCGTACCATTGGCTAATCGACCCCAGGGCGGGGGGAGCCATCAGACAAAAACTCGCATCTACCTTGGTACTGATGGTTCGCCAACTGCTAGGGGCCACGACAGGCGCAACGGCAGTAATACTGAGGGGTTGAAAGGTTTTAATCGCGGCGATCGCCGCCTGAAAGGTTGCCCCAGTCGCCACACCATCGTCTACCACAATGACCGGTTTACCCTGAATCGGAGGCAGCGATCGCCCCCCCCGATAGCACTTGTCGCGACGCTGTAATTCTTGCAACTCCGCCTGCACAGTGGCTTGAATTTGCGCCGATGAAATTTCCAATCGCTGAATCAACGCCTGATTCAGGATCTGGGTATTCGGCGCAGCGATCGCCCCCATCGCCAACTCAGGTTGATCCGGCACCCCCAGCTTGCGCACCAGCCAAATATCCAGTGGCCAGTGCAAGCGTCGGGCAATTTCTGCACCGACGGGAACGCCCCCGCGCGGCAAAGCAATCACCCAACCCGGCATCGAAAAGGTTTGAGCCACTAACTGATCAGCCAGTCGCTGCCCAGCTTGGGTGCGATCGTAGAGTCTTGATAAATTCATCCGAATGCCTATGACGTTGCCGCACCCATGGCGCTCAACAAGCTGGCTGCGCGCAGACTTGTTGTACCAAATGACCGCACCATGACGGGCAGCGTCACCTTGATTGATGGTTCAAGTACACCACAGCAGGAAGACCGTGACAACTCCGGCAAATCCCAAATGGCCAGTCATGGGCAAAACTTTATGGCCGGTGCAACGGGGCGATCGCTCACCTTGATATCTGTTTTTAGCGTTCTCAGCCCCTGATCTAAACAGTTGCAAACACCGTTTATTGATCTCAAGGTCACGGCTGAGCTTGTGATAAACCAAAACCATGTTTTTCTACAGCGACGACAGACATTTCATCACCGCAGAATATTCATTCACTAATGTTTAAAAACTGCCGCCAACCCCAATCGACGTTGTGCCCATGGCATCAAAAACGGTGAGTCCTAGAGGTAGATTAATGTCACCATTTTCGTTGACAAAATCATCAACCAGTCCCGCTCCCAGAACATCCGTCGCCTCAGAGCTATCTTGCGCCGTCTCAGGATTATTGATGCGATTTTCCACCGAGCCCAACAGTGTGTTGTCGTTTTGTGCCTCGACACTGCGGACTTCCAAGGGCAATAAACTATTGGCGACGTTTGTTTTTTCAGGACTATCATTGGCTTGGGCTGAAGACGCAACTGATAGGGTTGCTACGCAAGCAGCCACAGCTAAAAACTGCATTGTAATAAGCGCGCGCATGTGAGAACCTCGTGTGAAGAGCAGCAGTCTTTGCCATGCCCAAAATCCAAGGATGGTGACTACTTGTTGAGTAATTTATAGAGTTGGTCACTCAAACCGAAACCTGCTCTAGATATATCCGAAATGATTGGCAAATCTGTCAAAAGTTGTCAATTCTTCTGATTCCGAAGAGAGTGTACCAGCCCTGGTTCAGGCTCCATACCTCGCACCCTGTTGCCAATATCGGCTGAAAAATACGGAGAAACCTGGGTACTCCTACGGAGAATCCTCTGTAATCTGATCACGTCACTGCTGCAAGTTGCTTCATGCAGCGCAATATCTTGATCACAGGGATCGCAAATGAGTCGATTGACGAGGTGCCGCGATCGCTCCACTTTACCGCTGGGCACATTTGTAGGCTGACTAGGCAGGGCGGCATTGGGATTACCGATGAAACATGGACCTTGATTAACGACTGTAAGGCTTCGTAGGCTTTTGTAAAATTGCGGAGAGTTACAGGATTTTTCCGGCAGCTGGATCGTCATGGTCCGCTGACTTTTTCTGTGTATTTACGTAACTTGCCGCAGGATTTGGTTACTGGTTGACCGGATTGTGGTCACCCTAAGTGAAAAGGGGAGCGGTGAAACGTTGGGAGGGGATTCTACGTCCTGTATGTCATGTAGGTTGGGAGGAGTGGTTGGGTTAGGGTTGATCAAGCCCTCGCGGCTCTAGTGCTCGCTCTCAGCTCGGTCGCCCAGCTGGGCCGACTCCACTTAGTTCATTGGTTTATTGGATGCGATCGCAGGTTGATGAGACAAACAGTTACGCAAATTAGTGCTTCATTATTGTTGGGAATCTGCGCCCTCGGCGGCCTGACTGGCTCCATCGCGAGGGCCACTGCCCCCCCCAACGAGTCCTCGCCAGCGGCGGCGGTCTTCCCGGCTGACTGGCTGGCCCAAACGCGCACACCGCCGCCAGTACCGCCCCAACCGAACCCGGTGCCCACCTCCCGAGTGCCCGCGACATCGGGCATTATGGGCTTGACCCCGACCACCGATGACGACATTGGCGTGGGGCACCTGCGGCCCCAGGATCTGTCCTTTTTAGAAAATCCTGACGAAGACGACAACGCCTCGTTGTTGGGAGCTGGATGGTTGCAGTCAGCGGCAATCCCGATTTACATCGAGCCCGATGGCGCGCACTGGGGCTGGATTATCAACGGTTGGCTAGTGCCCAATGGTCAGTCGCCCATTGCCTTAGGGGAAGACGCGAGCTTTTTAATGTGGCAGACTTATCCAAATTTAATGTCGTTTCCGGTGACGCAGTTGCGCGAAGACGGCTGGTTCCAGTTTCAATACACGCCAGCGGGCACGGCTTGGGCCCATGTTGAGCATCTGGATCTGGGGGCGATCGATTTAGCGATCGAGCCGTGGGAAGGCCGCTTTGCCGAGGTTGAGCAAGTGGCGTTTCGTCAACATGGGCTATCCAAGTCGCTTTATTCGGTGCCGGGCAATGACCGAGAAAGGATTTTGGGGCTGGTGGGGCCAAACAGCTTGATTCAACCACTAGCGTTTGAGGGCGACTGGATGTTGGTCACTGTGACGCAGCCGACGGATGGCTGTTCCGCCTTCCCTGGAGCCACCCGCCAAGAGGGCTGGATGCGCTGGCGCAATGATGACCAAGGCGCACTCATTTGGTTTGATCCACAAGGTTGCTAGGGCTGTATTCGCCCGCGGCTAATGAGCCGCGCTTCATTTTTGGGTCGGACTAATGGGCTGAAAGCAGGCCAATCGGTGGGATAAACTACCTCTGAGACGATGCTGTGAAATCAAGCTCTGCGAGGCGGTTGTGTGATTGCCATCTACCCCGGAAGTTTTGACCCGATTACGTTTGGTCATCTTGACATCATCAAACGCGGGAGTCAGCTGTTTGAGAAAGTGATTGTGGTGGTGGCGGCCAACCCCAATAAGCGATCGCTGTTCGACTCAAACAAACGGATTGAGCAAATTCAAACGGCGGTGCAACCGTTACCCAACGTGGAAATCGACCGGTTTGATGGTCTGACGGTAACCTATGCCAAAATGAAGCAGGCTAAAGTGCTGCTGCGAGGCTTGCGGGTGCTATCTGACTTTGAAAAAGAGTTGCAGATGGCCCATACCAACAAGACTCTGGCAGATGATTTAGAGACCGTGTTTTTAGCGACTTCGACCGAGTACGGCTTTTTAAGCAGTAGTCTAGTGAAAGAAATTGCCCAATACGGAGGCTCAGTCGATCATCTGGTGCCTCCTCACGTTGCCCGGGATATATACCGATGCTACGACAAGACTTAAATTCTACGAATAATCATAATGGCGCTCACAGCGCTGCGGAAGGGGCCGGGGGGGCCAATGAAGCCACCACGGGTCACCATGAAACCGTTAAACGCTTAGATATTCAACAGTCGTTGAATGTGCTCGAAGAGTTGATTTTAGAAAGTCCTCGAGTGCCTTTTTCGGGGCGAACGTTGGTGGATGAAGATCAACTGCTCGAACAGCTCGATCGCATCCGCTTAAATCTACCCACGGTGTTTCAAGAGGCGATTCAGATTGTGCAGCAGCACGATCGCATCATCAGCCAGGCCAATCAATATGCCCAAGAGATGATGGAGGCGGCAGAACAAGAGGCGGCCCGCCGGGTGGATGACCTGAGCATCGTGCAGCAAGCCGAAAGCCAAGCGCGACAAGTTAAGCAACAGTTAGAACAAGATTGTGATGCCTTGCGATCGCAAACGCGATCGGAGATTGAGCAATGGCAAAACGCAGCGGAGCAATATTGGGAAGAAACGCGGCGGAATACCGAAGATGACTGTTTGACCCTGCGCCAAGATGCCGACGCCTACGCGGCTGATGTGTTGCACTCGCTAGAGCAAAAGCTGTCGGACATGATGCGCATTGTCCGGAACGGGCGAACCGCCCTGCCATCCGGATCGGGCACCGTAGATACTATCGCGCGGGCGCAAGAGACGGGTAGTGCGAAAAGTCAGGGCACCGCCTTGCCGGCTCAAAGCGACGGGAACCGGGCCGGGCGATCGCGCCGCAACTTGCCGCCTTCGTGACCGCTTGCCATCACTAAAGAACGCACATGCTGAGTTATTTAAAAGGCACCCTGGTGGATGTGCAAAAACCAGGGGGGCATCGCGTCATCATCACGATCGATGTTCACCAGGTGGGCTACGACTTGCAGGTGACCAGTCGCTTTTTGGCTGAGCTGCCGCCCCTAGGCGAGTCGTTCCAGGTGTTTTGCCATCTGCAAATTCGGGAAGAGTTGCCCGTGGTTTTTGGCTTTGCTAGCCGCTCAGAGCGCGATGTGTTTCGCCAGTTGGTGAGCGTCAGCGGCATCGGCCCCCAAATGGCGATGGCTTTGCTCGACACCCTGGGTTTTCAAGAACTGATTCAAGCGGTGGTGTCTGGCAATACCCGCCTCATTTCCCGCACCAAGGGCGTGGGCAACAAAACCGCCGAGCGCCTGATTTTAGAACTCAAGACGAAGCTGGCGGAATGGCGGCAGCAATCGGGGCTGACGATCACCCCCGGCGGCGGCCCGATGGCCAATGTGCAAGAAGAAGTGGAGATGACGCTGCTGGCCTTGGGCTACACCAATGGCGAAATTGTGAAAGCGCTCCAGGTGATTGGCCGCAACAGCACTCTGGCGAAAAACGACAATGCCGAAGACTGGATTCGCGAGGCGATCGCCTGGCTCAGCCAAGCCACCTAGGAGATCGGCGAGAAAATCACATCCCGGTAACGGCAGTGCTTGGGTGGTTGGGTGGCTGGGTGACTGGGTCAGTTCCAGGTCTGGAGTCGGGACCTTAATTGCCCGTGCATCCCTAAACCGAGCAAAACGACTGGCTAAAGATGCTGTAGAAATTTGGCAGCACGGGTTTGAATCGCTTGCCAATCATGGTTTTTGAGCAAGGATTGGGGGAATAGAGCACTGCCGATGCCGATCGCGATCGCCCCCTGGTGCAGATATTCCCGACCGTTCTCGACGGTAATGCCCCCGGTGGGAATCAGGGGAATGTGACCGATTGGCCCTTGCAAGTGACGGAGGTAAGCGGGGCCGCCGACCGCCTGACAGGGAAACACTTTGACGCCATCAGCGCCCAACTGCCACGCCGTCATAATTTCGGTCGGGGTGAGCGCTCCTGGCATCGCGGGAATTCCTTGGGCTTGGGCGATCGCGAGCAAGGCCGGATCGGTGTGGGGCATAAAGCAAAACTGGGCACCTGCCGCGATCGCGTTTTTGATATCCGTTGGCGTCAAGACAGTGCCGACGCCGACGCCGCAATCAGCCGGTACCGTTGACCGGAGCTGCTGGATGAGTGCGGCGGGGCGATCGCTGGTCCAGGTGATTTCAATCAGCCGGAAGCCCCCGCCCACTGCCGCCTGTGCCATGTGAATCCCGATCGCCAAATCAGGCGCTCGGATAATGGCGATCGCTCGGTGCTGCCGGAGTATTGTTAACCATCGCTCTCGATTCATCACCGCTGCTCACCTCCGCGACTGTTCACTGTATCGCGATGTCCTGTGAACTGGCCCCGATTTTCGCGGCCCCAGTGTCGAAACGCTCAAGTTTCGCTAAGATTCAGCATAATCACTTCATTCACCGGGTTTCTGACCATTCTCCAGGCTGCTCTAGTTCACCTCGCGAGGGTCTAGGGGGCTGTGCCTCCTGACTCGATTGCTCCTTTTTCAATGACCGCCCCCTTGCCATGACTCCGTCCACCGGCTCCGAACGCGACTTTGAACAAGCGACACTCTTAATGGCGGAGTATTGCTTTGATTTGGCTGGCTTTGAAGTCGAGGAACTCGTCGCCATTTGGCATGAACGGTTGGAGGTTGAGCCCAGTTGGATTCGGGCAGCAGTGTTAGAAGCGTTGTATTTGGGACGATACAAAGCCTTTTCGGTCGAACAGATTTTACAGGGCTGGAAACGACGAGGACATCCCGTAAGGCATTTTAATAGCGAGTTTGAGCGCATCGTGCTTGGCCCGGTCGATCCCATTGCGAGCAAGTATGCGGCCCTGACTTCCCTCAGTCCATCAGAGCTGCTGTCACCTCAGTCAGAAGGTCTGACCCAGACGACCGACACCAGTAGCAACGCAGACACAGATGCGGGGACTTCAGAGACCGCCGCTGCGGCCGATTCCGCCGCGGTGATTGATCTGGCGACGGATGACGCCACTGAGGCGAGATCGACCGTTACAGACCTGGAGCCGCAGCAAGAATTGTTTAGTCAGCCCGCCCCGATTCAGCAATTCCAACCCCAGTCAGAATCCTCTGAGTGTTACCAACGATTACAGGCGGTGGCGCATCATGCCGAGTAGTGCCAGGGCTCCTGCCTGTGGGCGATTCGGCAATTTGGTTAGCGGTTGGCATAGACCGTCATCGGCTCTTTGATGAACCGAATGTAGAGATGTTTGAAGGTCGATCGCACCACGCGGGGCATGCCAAAGTCGATGGGCATGAGCTGAGTCGGAAAGTCCCAATCCGCGATCGCCAACTCGTCGGGGTGCGCCAAGGGAAATTCAATCTCTGACCAGTCGGGACAGTAACCCAACCGTATCGACTGCGCCACCGTTGGAATCATGGCTGGATCAGCGCCCAAAATTTTCACCAGCGCCCGATCCAGGGCAAACACATCCGTCGCGGCTCCCAACACGCCCAAAGCTCGGGGTTCACCGCCACTGGGGCCGTTGCCACCGTGCCCGATAATGCCATCCACGATGGTGAGTTGGGGGGCGATGGTGCGCGCCGTTTCCACTAGCATGGTGCCAAAGCGATCGCGATCCTTGCCCGCTTCCATATGCCACCAGGCTTTCATTTTGCCCGGCACGCAGCCAAACAGATTTTTGACGCCCAGGGTCAGGGTGAGCTGAATATGCGACTTGACCTTGGGTAAGTTGATCACCACGTCGGCATTCATCGCTTCTTTGGACAGCCGTAAATGGGCCAGTTCGCCGCTGGCGTCAGTGGCGTAGCGGTGACCATGCAGCTCTCGCACCGGAACGCCCGCTTTATCCAGCCAGGGAAGATAGCCATTCGCCTTGGCGACCCCGTGGGCGCTGCCAAAAGCGGGGCTGTCGCCCAAAAAGGGATGGCCGCCCGCCGCTTTCACCAGTTCTGCCACGCAATAGACAACTTCCGGTCGAGTGACGCATTCCTTCGTCGGTCTCGCGCCGGTCAGCAAATTCGGTTTCAAGAGCACGCGATCGCCGGGTTTCACAATGGCACTCATGCCGCCCAAGGGCTCAAGCATCTGTTCTAGCTGCAACATCAACTCGTCGATGGCGTAGCTCTGGGCTTTGACTAGAGAGACAGTAGTGGGCATGGGCGGGGAAAAACGGTTGTGATTTCCTTGTCAGGATAAAGCAATTGCCTCGGAAAGTCAGAAGTCGGTGGGCTGCTACTAGTTGTCGTCGGAGCCGACTCCTGCGGGAGGCTTAATCTAGTCGTCAAGAGGTTGCCTGTTGGCGGAGGTACTCGTAGGTGGCGATCGCCCCCGCAGTCGCCACATTCAGCGACTCTACACAGCCCCACTGGGGAATCTCCACCACCGCATCGCATTGCCGTATCAGGGCAGCGGGAATGCCCGTCAGCTCTCGGCCTAATAGCAGGGCCGTCTGGGCAGGAAAGGTGAACTGCGGCAGGGCGATCGCTTGGGGATGGCGGGTCAGGGCGATGACGGTGAGCCCTTGCTGCTGTTGTTGCGTGATCCAGTCAGGGAGGCGATCGCTGGGGCAAATGCGGATGGGTTGCCACTGATCCGCCGAGACCGCCACCTTCCGAAAATCGCGATCGGTCAGGATGTCCGCATTGGACACAACCAGTTCCTGCAAGCGCCACACTTCTGCCGTGCGACAGAGGGCACCCAGATTCATGGGATTTTGCACCAAGCTGGCACAAAGCGTCAGCGGGTGACGACGAGAAGAGTGGAGCGATCGCGAAGCCATGATGCAGAAGGGTGGCGGCGGGTTCCAGGGGACGGTTCCTTCTTCAGTTCAGGGGACGGTTCCTTGGAGAAGGAACCGTCCCCTAGCGTTATCTAAGCACCGAAATATTCGGGTTCGTTACCCGGCGTCCACTTGATATTGCAGCCGATGCTGGGCTTTTGGTCAGGGCTCAAGGTGCCCCCCGCCAAAACCGTATCAATCGCCGCCCGCAGGTCTGCACCGGTGACGGGTAGTTCATCCATGCCGGGGCGACTGCCGTCGAGCTGACCGCGATAGACGAGTTTGCGATCGCCATCAAACACATAGAAATCCGGCGTGCAAGCAGCGGTGTAAGCCTTCGCCACCGCCTGCGATTCGTCAAAGCAGTAGGGAAAATTGAAGCCCAATGTTTCGGCCATTTCCTTTAACTGCTCGGGGCCGTCCTGAGGGTGCGTTTGCAAGCTATTAGAGCTGATCGCGAGAATGCCCACATTTTTTGGCACATAGTCCTGGCCGAGCCGAGCCAGCTCATCTTGCACATGCTTGACGAAGGGGCAGTGCTGACAGATGAACATCACCACCAAGGCCGACTTGCCCGCAAAGGTGTCGAGGGAAATGGGGTCGCCACTGACCACATCCGGGAGCGCAAAATCGGGGGCGGGGGTGCCGAGTGCCAACATGGTGGAGCTGACCATGACCATAATGAAAAATCCTCTCTGCATCGTTATTTGCGTGGTTTCATCCTACCAAGCTCGCCCCGATCGCAGCGGCCAGGCCGACGCCATCGCCAGACCGGCTACCCCGACCACCGATTGCGATACGCTGAAGATTCAGGGCGAAAATAGGCGTATGGGCAGAGAACAGGTCACCTTTTGGCGCGATCGCGCTTTAACTAATGGAGAAGTCTTACAGTCGATGACTGGGGCTCGGGCGGGTAGTCATGAGCGCCACGCAGGGGAGGCCGCCCATGGCGATCGCCCCTGATGCGACTGGCAAAACCAGTCCTGGACAAGAATTTTGGGCAGGGGCGCGACAAACGATTCCCCTGATTGTGGGCGCGATTCCCTTTGGGATTATTTTTGGCACCCTGGCACAGACCAGCGGCTTGTCGTTTGGTGCTGCCGCTGCCATGTCAGCCTTAGTTTTTGCGGGATCGTCGCAATTTATCGCCTTGGGATTGCTCGCCACGGGGTCACCGGTTGGCCTCATTGTGCTCACCACCTGGGTCGTCAATCTGCGCCACCTGCTATACGCCGTGGGCCTAGTGCCCTATTTGCAAGCTTTGGCCCCCGCCTGGAAGGTAGCCTTGGGCTTCTGGCTCACCGATGAAACCTTTATGGTGGCGATTCAGCGCTACCGACAGCCGGATCCGTCGCCTGACAAACATTGGTTCCAGCTCGGTTCGGCGTTAGCCATGTATGGCAACTGGCAGCTCTGTACCTGGCTGGGTCTGACGTTAGGACAAGCGATGCCAAATGCCGCCAACTGGGGCCTCGATTTTGCCATGGTCGCGACGTTTATTGGCATGACGCTGCCCTATCTCAAGACTCGGCCCATGGTGGCGACGGTGCTCGTGGCGGGCATCACCGCGCTGCTGGCGCGATCGCTGCCCCATCAACTCGGCATTATGGTGGCGGCGATCGCGGGCATCTTCACGGGCGTTCTAGTCGAAACCACCCAAAAACCCGAGGTTCCACACCCATGAATGATTCCGAATGGCTGCTGATTGGCGGGATGGCATTGGTCACCTTTGGCATTCGCTATCCCGTGTTGGCGCTGAGTGGTCGCCTCCAGCTACCGCCCCGCCTGCTGCAAGCGTTGAACTATGTGCCCCCAGCGGTGCTGACGGCGATCGTGGTGCCAGCGGTCTTGGTCGAAGCGGGTGACCTGTGGATCAGCTGGCAGAATCCGCGACTGATTGGCGCGATCGCCGCGATCGCGATCGGCCTCTGGCGGCAAAACCTGCTGCTGACCATTGTTGTGGGCATGGCGGCCTTCCTCCTTTGGCAATTCATTGTGTGAGGGCAGCTGCGGGTGAAGCCGCGATCGCGCTGGGAGGATGCGCCGCCTTACCGAAACCGGCCAAGAGTCTGGTAACTTTCAACCTACTCCGGGTCGGAAATGCTGGTTATCTTGGCGGTAATTAAGTCAGTCCCCCGTTCTCTCGCCCCCGGAGTTGTCCCCATGTCCACACTGCAAAATATCAACATCGGTCGCCTCCTGCTCGCGATCGCCATTACCGTACTGATTGCTGACACCACCCCTACCCCCAGCCTGTCAGCGGGACTGTGGGACAGTGCTTGGGGACGCTTAGCCACTAACTTGATCAGCGGTCAGGGTGCCGCTACTGCCCACACTGCATTGGCTCAGCTAGCAGCCAATGATTAATCAACCTTGAAGGGATGGAAATCGGGATGGCGATCGCGTTCCCCAGCATCACACTACTCATCCGCATCAGCCAACAACGCAGCCACTTGGGTAGACAACTCACGGGCGGCGGCTCGTTGCCCCATCACAGTCGCCCGCTCGATAAACTGCGGCAAGGGAAGCGCGGGCAATTAAAGTACCGCCTCCAGACCCGGAACTGACCCAGCTACCCAGCTACCCAGCTACCCAGCTACCCAGCTACCCAAACACTGCCGTCACCGGGATGTTATTCTCCCGCCGATCCCTAAGGCCTGTACGGGCATCTGCGGAAACGCCAAGCTCTGCTGCACTTCCTCATAGGCTAACTGCGCCTCATCCAGTTGATAAATGGTCAGAGCCCCCCGCCGCAGTCGCCATAGTTCCGGAATTTTTAACGCCAGATAAATCGGCAATTTATTCAACGAAGAACTGGTGTTGTCGACTTCAATCGCCAAATCTGGCGGTGGGTGAATTTTGAAGTCCAGCTGGCCAATCCCGCGCACAACGGCTTCATTTTGAATATAAAAACAACAGTCCGGCTCCAAGCCCTTTTTTTGTTCTGGATTTTTCATCGTGAGCGAGCCTAGACTGCGAACCTCCAGCCCCAGGGCATCAATAAAAACAGTGACAAACTGATCAAACAGGCGGGTCGATTCTTCGTGTCCCTCTAGTAGTGGAGTCATAATTTCCAGCACCCCATCACAGTAGGCAAATCGCTTGTTGCGGTTATCGCCTGTCTCCACCAGCAAGCGTTCAAAAGTCTCCCAACTGACTCCCTCCAATAGGATGCGCGTCTCGGTCTGGGGCCAAGTTGAGACTGCGGCTTGAGGCGGCGTAGGAGCGATCGTCATGGATATCACCAGACTCGGCATACTGTGATTATTTTAGACGCCACTCCCAGCAAAGCTCATTTACCCAACTCCCCAAGCACCCTGCCACCCTCACACGCTTACCCCGGCGGCTGAGCCAAATTCCGAAAGCGGGTGTACTGCGGCTCAAACAGCAGCTTCACCGTTCCCGTCGGGCCATTCCGGTGTTTGGTAATGATGATTTCAGTAATCCCGCGATCGGGGGTATCGGGATCGTAATATTCCTCGCGATACAGCATCATAATCACGTCCGCATCCTGCTCGATCGAGCCGCTTTCCCTCAGGTCAGACATCATAGGTCGCTTGTTGGTGCGCGATTCGACGCCCCGGCTCAGCTGCGAGAGAGAAATGATGGGGACGTTCAGTTCACGAGCCAGACCTTTGAGCGATCGCGTGATTTTCGACAATTCTTGCACCCGGTTGTCGCTGCTGCCTTCCATCAACTGCAAGTAGTCGATGAGAATCAGCCCCAGTGCGCCGCCCTGCTCCGCTTGCAGCCGCCGCGCCTTCGACCGCATTTCGTTCACCGTAATGTTCGGCGTATCGTCAATGAAAACGGGCATTTCGGAGAGCTGATTGATGCCCTGACCGAGAATCGTCCACTCATTCGGATTCAGGCGGCCCGTGCGCAGACGACTGGTTTCCAGAGCCAGTTCGCTAGAGAGCAGACGGTAAACAAGCTGCTGCTTCGACATCTCTAAGCTAAAGATAGCCACTGGCAGCTTTTGGGTGCTGGCAATATTCCGCGCAATGTTCAGCACGAAGGCAGTGTTATGAACGCAAATGTCGTTGGCAACGAAGTTATGAGTTTCTGGAATAGTTAAGTCGTAGACCTGTTTTTCCCCCACTGGGGTAATTTCGACAATTTCGTCCCAGTAAACGTCGCTCGTGGCGATCGCCTGCAATTCCGCATTCTCTAAAGCAGTGGCGAGGGCAAAGAGGCGATCGCGGCTGAGCGCCCGCTGACCGACATGAATATTGCTAGTGCCTTGGAGTCCCGCCCGCGTTGCCAGGGATCGCCAAGACTCTGCTCCCTTTGCGGTCTCAAGGTACGGCCAAATTGCCACCGGGATTAAGTCGCGGTTCGTTTGGTACCGTCGTTTGGCCAGCGCCTCAGATGCCTCTTCGAGAGCAGCTTCTTTGCCCAAAATACCGATGTCGCTAATGAACGTTTTGATCGAAAGCGCATCCGTGATATCGAGCTGCCATGCCGGTCGTCGCGATGCTTGATACTTAACAGCCCGAAGCTTGAGCCGCGCAATAATGCCAAAGCGGAGCAGCAAATGTTGGACTTGCCGAGCGAGCGGTTCGCTCACCGTCGCGAAACCTAACTGCACTTGACCGCTGGCAAGCACTGCGGCCCAACCATCCGTCGCAAAGAGACGGTTGAGAAATAGAGCCAACTGCGTCTTTTTAAGTTTGAAGATGGGAGCCGGAATCGTTTTTGTATGGGCCGATTTACCCCATAGATCTAAGTCTTGCAGCCAAAGCGTCATCGTGTTTTGACTCATCCACCGAATCGTGGCAAGGCCATCAGGCACCAACTGCTCTGGAGGCATGGATAAAAGCTGGCAGAGTGCGGCAAAGGTCTTGACGTTAGGAGCACACTCACCTTGTTGCCACAGCGTCAAGAGCCCTGGGCTCACCTTAAGCTGCTCAGCAAACCAGCGAGCCGCATGGCCCGATGCCTGAATATGCTGACGCAGCGTAGCGCCAAATCGTTGGCGTTGGACTTGAACTTCAGCGTTATCAGCGGTGACGTGAAAGGTCGCGGTGCGCTGGCCGCGAGCATTCTCTTCTCGGACCTTAACACCAGGAAATTGCAGCGCTGCTTGCGTGAAATCGACCTGCAAAATAGGATTTTCGTTGGTGAATTGCGGAGCGGTTTGGGTTAAGCAGCCATCGCCAATCAGATAGGCCAGTACTTTGACTTGGTGCGCCGGTAGTGTGTCAGTCCCAAAGATGGGGAGGCAGCGAGGCACCGCAATTTTGGCACCAACCTGGAGTTCGGCTAACGGTTGCCATCCCGAGAGGGTCAGGTAAGGATGGCTCAATGTCGTCTCAATGACTCTGCCCGTACTGGTTCGGACTTGATACACGGGCTTGATGCCATCATCCACATAAGCGCTAGGACGAGTTGGGTGAAACCGCCAATCGGTTCCGAGTGTCAGCAACTCGGCAGCTTGAGTCTGATAGATATCCCCGATAGTCTTCAGGCTGCCATCGGCGAGCAAGATTTCGGCATCGGCGCTCAAGCACTTACCCATTGACGGCCGGCCGGCGGCGATGATCAGGTCCGATCGCTGAAAGCCCTGGGTCATCGCGTCCAGATCGTAAAAACCGCAGGGCACACCGGGCAGGACGATGCCCTCGGCGCGTTCTTCGATTTCGGCAAAGGTTTCGATTAGGATGTCGGCGGTGGAGGTGAGGGCCTGCTGGGGGCGCTCTTGGGTGATGGCAAAGAGTTTTTGCTCCGCCGCATCTAGAGTCGTTTCGAGGGGCTGATCGGCCTCAAAGCCCAGCTGAGAAATTTCGCCACCGATTTGGATCAACCGCCGCCGCATGAATTTCTCCATGACGAGTTGGGCGTATTGGTCAATGTTGGCGGCGCTGAGGGTGCGATCGACCAGTTGGGCGATGCGGCTAGTGCCGCCGACTTTTTCCAGCAGGTCGCGATCTTTGAGCCAGTTCGTCACCGTCATCAGGTCGGTGGGAAGGCCACGACTGTGCAAATCCATCGCGGCCCGGTACACAGTTTTGTGGGCGCTGATGTAAAAGGCGTCAGCGTTGAGAATTTCCAGGACGCGCCCGATCGCTTCGGGATCGAGCAAAACGCCGCCCAAAATGGCCTCTTCTGCATCGACATTTTGGGGCGGCAGGCGATCGCTATAGCCTTGAAAATCCAGATTCTGAACCATTCCCCTCTCCGCAGTGGTCGCGTCGCATCCTTTACCCTAGCGGATTCTTTTGGCAAATAGGGGGTTCGGCGTTTAGCGTCAGAACTGACGCGACTTTACAACCTACTCTTGTGCCCAGTTAGCGGGCAATTGGAGGCTCAAAAGCGAGGATCGCGAGGGGACAATCCCACAGCTGCAAAAACTTCCGTGGATTACCGAAGTTACTCCATGCCATGAAAATTCTAGGCTTCGCAGGGCGCTGCCTGGGCCTGGAGCGTCAACTAGGTACCCCATTCGCTCAACTGGTACCTAACGCTACAAACAGGCCGTTCGACGTTGGTTACGCTAAGGTGAAATCGGATCTTTAATTTTTGTAAAAGCTAGCTTTCTTGGTGCCGTTTTATGCGTCAAATAGCCGTCGATCTTTTTCAGCTCTTGATTGAAGCGGGAGCTGTGCCTGGGCAAGATTTTTCTTGTGATGCCGAGCAGGCTGCTTTTCACCTGAACGAACGCTGCTACGACTTGTTGCGGGCGGCATTTCCCGAAGTTGACTGGTTGGATGTGCTGGGCGCGCCCCACACCGGATTCCAGCATCAAATTGAGGCGCTACATCAGGCTCTGGGCAATTGTTTCGTCGATCAGCTTGTCGCTTTGATGGTGGCGCGTTTGGCAGCCTTGCCAGACGCTGAAGCGGCGGGCTATGTGCAAGCAATTTTGGTCGGGGTCGAGAGTGCCACCGGCATCGCCCTTTTTCCCTTTTTGCAGGCGGCGCTCGACTTGGCAGGACAAGCTCGATTAGAGTGGCTGCTGCGGCAGACGGCGATCGCCATTCCCGGCGAGCTTTGCTTGCAAGATCTGTTGCAGGCTGCTGGAGCGACCGCTCAAGATTACGAAACTCACGCTGGCGAACTGTGGCTCACGGAGGCGGGCTGGCAACGACTCGCACTGGTATGGGACGGCGAATGTACGCTCGGGACGCGGGTCGAAGAGCTCCAGCCGCGATCGCCCAAACATCCTTCTTAATCGCCAGTGCCACGAGCCTGTGAGCAGACGCCAGAAAAGCGACAAAGCACTGCAAGTTAGCGCTGAGCAGCCCAGGGGAATGGCTGGATCGATGGCATCACGTTGGCATTCGGGGCTGAGGCTCTGGCTCCTAATCCCGCTTGTTAAAGTGAATGAGTTTTATGTTCGGCAATATTTAGAGTCATGCTCCAAAAAGCCTTTACCAACCTTTCTAGCTGGAGCGAAAAGCCCTACGGTGAGCACATTTTGTTTTGGTTTGCCCTGGCGGAATCGTGCGTCGTCCCCTTGCCTGCCGACCCGTTATTACTGGCGTTGTGTACGGGCGCACCGCAGCGATCGCTGCGGTTTGCGCTGATTTGTGGCCTGGGCTCTGTATTGGGCGGCCTGTTGGGCTATGCGATTGGCCATTATGCCTTCGATACGATCGGCATTGCGGTGGTGCAGTTCTATGACCCGGAACTTAAAACCTTTAGCCAGGTTGAAGGTATTTATGAGCGATGGGGCTTTTGGGGCGTGTTGATGGCGGCGGTCACTCCGATTCCTTACAAGATCTTCACGCTGGCTTCAGGTGTCTTTCACTTTGATTTTGGGCAGTTTGTTTTGGCGTCGGTAATTGGCCGTAATGCGCGGTTTCTCATGGTGGGGAGCGTGATGGCCTACGGTGGCGATCGCGTACAAACCTGGGTGCAAACTTCCTCCGAGCGGCTGCTATGGGTGGGGTTAGGGGTCGCCGTGCTGGGCTTGGTCGCCCTAAAGCTCCTCTAAGCCGGATAATGATGAAGCTGTGGTTATGAGTGTGGTCAATGGCCCGTCTTTCGGTTGAGCTTGAGCAATTCTTTTTTGATGAATCGCGCTCTGAACAGGTAATCCTGGCCGACATCTTAAATCTGGCGGAAGAGCGTACCTTCGGCTTTTTGTTTGTGTTACTGGCTTTGCCGTCAGCGTTACCGATTCCGGCACCAGGCTATTCGATTCCTTTTGGGATTTTGATGTTTGTGCTGGCAGTGCAGCTCATTGCCGGGCGGCATCGCCCCTGGTTGCCTGCCCGTTGGAAGGAAAAAGGCTTTGGCCTGGCTCAAATCCAAAAGGTGGTCAAAGCGGGATTGCCGTGGTTGCGGCGCATTGAAGTGCTGTCGCGACCGCGATTGACTCCCATTTGCACGAGTCGAGCGGGGCGGATCGTTTTAGGGCTCGCGATCGCGCTGATGTCGATATGCATGATGATTCCTATTCCCGGCACCAACACCTTGCCCGCGATCGGTATTTTTGTGATTGGGTTTGGCCTGCTTGATGACGATGGCTTTATCAGCCTCGCGGGTCTCACCATTTGTCTGCTGGCGCTGGCCCTTGTCAGCGTCATTATATTTGCTGGGGTACAAGGGGGCTCCGCGGCTGTGAAGTTTATTCTGAACGGATTTTCGATGCCAATTGCTGAGTAATTAGCGCCGCCAGAGAATTATATTCACGGTAACAATTCGCCTTTATTAACATTCCCCAGTCGCCCAACCTGACGGAGATAATTAGCCCTTCTATAATTATCCGCATCAAGGCATCATCGGTTTGGGATCAGTGAAATTAGCGCTGAAATCGACAGATTCAAGGGGGCTCTCGTTAAATTGGATGATCCTAAACGGGATGTGCTAACGGCTCTCAGAAGGGTTGATACACCCGAAATGATGGCCTAGATATCGCCACAAACTGCAACGAAACATTGCGGCGACCGGGCTAAACCTCAAGTATTTCTAAGAGTTTCCCAACCATAAATGGCGAGTGTTTACGATATAAGTATCGATTCGGCAAAGCTCAGGAAGGTGGGTATGGATAGGACCTTGTTGCTGCTCTTAGTCATTAGCGGTCTGCTGCTTGTGGTGTTGGCTCCCCATGCGACCCTGACGCTTACCGCCGCGATCGCACTTTCTGTTCTCACAACGCGGCTGATTTGGGCCTTTGTCCAATCCTTTGAATCGGTCACACCTCGTCAGGCCACTGATTAGTTTTATTTGAAATCTCTCGTTTGACGCATGGTTTTGGTACCTGTCACGGTGGGTGGAGTTGCAAGTTGCAGCCCCACCCTTTTTCTGTGTCAAGCATTGTCGCCAAACTGTCCTTCCACAGTTTCCTGCGTGGTTTGTCTGATCCAATCAGCAGGGGTTTCCGATACACCCTACAATCATCTATGGGCTGGACGAGGAAGACCGAAAGTATGACGGCGTTAGACGACATCACTCAACAATGGTCAACCAGATTGGCCAATGAGCTGGCTGACGAGAGCGAAAATTCCCGCAAAAGCATCTTGAAGTGGCTACTCGGTTCTGATCCTGAGCGGTTTGATGAAGCCGAACCAGCGAAGCTCAAAATTCTCACCCAAGCGTTGGAATACCGTTATCAGATTTTGCGTCAGCGCTATTGGCAGGTCGGTCCCGATCGCGGCTACAAAAATCTCATCAAGCGCCTGAGCAGTCTGTTTTTGGTGCGGAGCAAAGTCCGTACGTGGATTGCCCTCAGCCGCGATCGCCGCCGCACTGTAACCGACGTGCTGCAAGAAGTGATTCAAGAAATGCTGCAAAACGATCGCTATCTGAAGTCACAGGTGCAATGGATTGGTCAGTGCTCCTCCCGACCCCCGATTCGCAACTTGCTGATGCTCGCCACGGTTGAAGAATATTGCCTGCGGCCCATTCGTAATCAACCCTTATTGGTTTACCGCTTTGTCAACTATTTGCGGCGATCGCAGCGTGGCGGCATGACTAATGTTCCCTCTGGGGAAATGATTCGCCTGATTTCTGAAGAAGTCGGCACCGACGAGCCCGATTCCTCCATGAGTCTGTTGGATTTGGAAGCGGTCGCCAAGTACGAAATGCAGACCGACGCCGAACAAGCGCAAGTGGCCCGCGAGCAGGTGAAAGCCAGCTTCGCCAC
>NZ_JACSWC010000244.1 GCF_016888165.1 Halomicronema sp. CCY15110
GAAGGGCGGGACCAGGCATTCGACGTCAGCCTCTAAAACTCACTCCTTAAGGGTATATGCATTTCCGCTATGCGGTAGTAGACAGATTCAGTATAGTCAGCCCTCTATTTGAAGACTCAATTTTCTTTTCGCTTTATCTTGTGACATCGCCCATGTAGGTGCCCCACAGGTCGGCGGCGTCGCCGCTGCTGCCGTTGGTGGGGGTGTTGTCATCGTTGCCGAGCCACACGCCAGTGACCAGATCGCGATTGGGCACATAGCCGACAAACCAGAGATCACGGTTGTCGTTGGTGGTGCCCGTTTTGCCTGCTTCGCCTAGCCCGATGGCGGCGCTGCGTCCAGTGCCGCCCTGGATGACTCCCCGCATCATATCGGTGAGGGTTTGGGCGATCGCGGGTGAGATAGCCTGCTGATTGGTGTCGCCCGTTTGGCCGAATTCGTAAATGACGCGGCAGCTATTAGCGTCGTTGGGGTCGGTGCAGTCGCTGCTGTCGAGCACCCGCCGGATGCCGTGGGGCGGATTCCACAGGCCGTCGTTGGCGATCGCCCCAAAGGCTCCGGTCAACTCCAGCGGTGTTACCTCACTTTCGCCCAGCACTAACCCCGGCGCTGGCGTCAGGTCGCTTTCAATGCCCAAACTTTGGGCGGTTTGAACCACCGAGTTGAGGCCGACTTCCTGGGCAATGCGGAGGGCCACGACGTTTTCCGATAGGGCCAACCCGTCATACATATTCATTGCCCCCGCGCCGGAGCGGCACCCGTCGAAAAATTGGCCATTCCAGTTCAGGCCGCTACAGTCGAATGATTGACCGGGGGGAATGTCGTCCGCCAAAGCCGCTGCATAGGCAAACACTTTGAAGGTCGAACCAGGTTGCCGCAACGCTTGGGAGGCGCGATCGAACTGGCTGGATTGAAAATCGACGCCGCCCACATAGGCGCGAATGGCCGCAGTGGTGCTATCCAGGGTGACGATCGCCCCTTGGCTGTAGTTCAGCGCCGCGCCGGTGGTCGCAATATGGCTTTGCAACGCCGCTTCCGCATCGGCTTGCATATCCAGATCCAATGTCGCTTCGACGATGAAGTTACCTTCTCGCGCCAGGCCGCTGCCCAGCACCGTCTCTAGTTCGCGGAAGATGTAGCTGTAAAAGTAGGGGGCGCGGATACTCTGCAATTCTTCCCGCGCGTCGGGACTAATTTCGATGCGCGATCGCCGGGCGCGGCGGGCTTCCTCTGCACTCACCATGCCCAGGGCGGTCATGCGATCGAGGACGCGATCGCGATAGGCCACCGCCGCCTCATAGTTCGTCACCGGATTGAAGGCATTGGGCGCGGGCAAGATGCCCACCAATGTCGCCGCTTCGGACAGGCTCAGTTCCTGGGCCGTTTTGCCAAAGTAAAACTGTGCGGCATCTTCAAAGCCGTACAAGTTGCCGCCGAGAAACACGCGATTCAAGTAAAACAACAGCAGATCGTCTTTGCTGTAAAAACTTTCGAGCTTTAGCGCCACCACCGCCTCCCGCACTTTGCGTCCGGCAGAATCATCGGTGCCGACATATTCGCGGTAGACGCTGCGAGCCAGTTGCTGGGTAATGGTGCTGCCGCCTTCGCGAATGCCACCGCCGCGAATGTTGGTCACCAAGGCGCGGGCAATGCCCAGGGGATCAATGCCCAAATGCCAGTAGTAGCGAGTGTCTTCGGAGGCGACGACGGCCTTGGGCAAATAGGGGCCGTAGTCAGCAATGCGACGGTTTTCCTGATGAGCTTGGGTGGGTTCGGGTCGCAGGGGAATCACGTCGCCCCCTTCTTCGGCGTAGATGACGACTGGCCCCTGCACCGACTCCGGGAAGGGGCGCATGGGAATTTTGGGCCATTCCAGCCCGACAATCCACAGGCCGACCACGGCAGTAATCCCCGTAAAGCCGTAGAGACCGTATTTCAGCCCTTGCATGTAAGCCGGGGGCGGATCGAGATAGCGCAGCGTCACGCCGTCGGCCAGATCGGCGGGGCCGAGGGTCAGCACATCGCCATGCTGCATCACCCAATAGTTGAGCCGCTTTTTGCCGTGATACAGGCCATTGGTGGATTTTTTATCCTTAATCACAAAGGGGCGACCAGGCCGATTGGGATCGCGGGTGATGGAGGTGTGAATTTGGCTGACGATGGGGCTGTTGACGACGATGTCGCTCTGTTGCGAACTGCGCCCTAGCAGGTAGCGATCGCCCAACAGCGGAAACGATTCGACCTTACCCTGATAAGAAACTTCGAGCTGGGCGGGACGCGCCCCCGACTTGAGGGCGATTTTGGAAAAGTCGATTTTTTGCTGCACCGCCTTAAAGGCTTGGGTGACATTACCCAGCAGGGTCTGAGGGGGTGGGGGCGGTGACGGTGGCGGTGACGAGGAACTCATACGCGCACAAAAAAGGACTGATAAATATTCTACTGGTCGCCGCCAGGGAACACAGTATCGACAGGGGCGATCGCCAGACTGTCCCTAGGACCGGTCATCATTTAATCGTCACAGCCTGGCGGCAGACAGACGGCAGGCCCTAGTTTGTCTCGGGAGTACGGGCGCGATCAGGCTGACCCCGCCAGGTTCTTGGCAGGAATGGATGACGCGCCCTAAGAATTCAGCTTTTTCCCACCTTTTTTGGGCGGTTTGGTGCCGTTGCCGCCCGAAGCATCGTCATGGGACACCCGAAACGCGGCAATGATCAGGCAGGCAATGCCGATGTTAATGCACACATCCGCCACGTTGAAAATCGGGAACCGAATCAGGCGGAAATCAAAAAAGTCCACCACTTCGCCATTCAAAAAGCGATCGATGCCATTGCCCAATGCGCCACTGAGAATGAAGCCATAACCCACCTGTTCCCAGCGATTGGCCAGGGCGATGAATAAACCCAAGGCCATGAGGGCCAAGCTGACGAGCAGGGACAGCCACCGCAACCAATCCCCGTTTTCACTAAACAGGCTGAAAGCCGCGCCTGTGTTGGTGACGTAGGTGAAATGGAAGACGCCGGGCCAGAGCGGAATCGTCTCAGGGGGAATGGTCAGCTCAAAGTTGTTGACCACCCAGAGTTTAGTCAGTTGGTCGAGCACCAGGCCAATAATTGCCGCAACCCAAAACAGGGGATTTTTAAGCTTGTTCATAAGCCTCAATAAAACAAGAGTTGCCGCAGCAGATAGGCCGCCACCGAGACGGCACATACCATAATGAGCTGTCCTGGCAGCGGTGCCAAGGAATAAGCCAAAATTGCCTCCCAGGCAGGAAAGGTCACCTGTTGCAACCAGCCCCCCAGCGACGCGATCGCCAGATACGCCAGCCCACACCCGTGAATCACGCCCAACCCGCACAGGCTGCTGAACGCCAATGACTCCAGTTTAGGGCGATCGCGAAACGCCAGATACCCGCAAACCCACGCGGCGGGAATAAAGCCCAGCAAGTAACCAAAACTGGGCTCTTGCACATAGCCGAAGCCGCCCCCTTGGGTGAAGATGGGCAAGCCAAAAAATTGGAACAGTACAAGGCCGAGCGCAATATAAGCGATTTGGGCCAGGGTGGCGGCATTTTTGCCCCCGACACAGGCGGTCAGCAAGACGGCTCCCACCTGAAAACTCACCCCCAGGGAATAGACTTGAATCCCCGTTTCATTCCAGGCCCACGGAGCATTGGTGATGAAGGCTTCTGACCATGTCGCGGCAATGGTCAGCACCAATCCAATAAAGGCCCATAGTAGATCTAGTGGCGACACAGCCCGTACACTCATATGCCGATGCAAAAGGCATATTGTATCGCTCCGTGCCAAAAGCACTCAGGAATTTTGAGAATGATCAAGCCGGGTTTTGGGGCGGCGGGGCCGAAGCTGTATCAATCGCATCGACAAGGGCAGATGGGTCATCCGAAATGGCCCCTGGCTGGGCGGTGGGCCAAGCTAACGCCGTTGCCTCGTCATCCGAGATTTGCTGAAACAGCGGCGGCAGCATCAGCGATGCCCCACAGCGCTTACAAAAGAGAGCATCGGGATCATGGAGCACTGAACCACAGCGATCGCAGGGCCGTTCCACCGAATTCGAGACTTTGATAATGCGTCGGATCAGATCCCCCAACTGGGTGGGGATCAGGGCGATGCCAGTCAGAATCATCAACATGGTGCAGAGTCGCCCGGCGTCGGAAACCGGGGTGATATCGCCATAACCGACCGTGGTAATCGTGACCACCGCAAAGTAAGCTGCGTCAAAAAAGGTGCCAAACGTTTCGGGCTGATAGTGCTCCTCGACCTGAAAAATCAGTCCGGCATAGACAAAGATAATGCCGATGACGGTGGAGATGATTCTGACGACGGCCAGGGTATCAGAGGCGGTCATGCGGGCCAAAATAGCGCGATCGCTCAACAGCCGCGACAATCGCAGCACCCGAAGCCAACGCAGCAGCTGCAATCCCGGCAAATTGAGCACCCCGGGCACCAGGGAGACGATCGCAATCAGGTCAACCAGGCTATAGATGCTGAAGACATAGCGCCACCAACGCTCGGCCGTCCACAGCCGCAGCCCATACTCCACCACAAACAAGAGCAAGATGGCTCTAGCGGCGACATGCAGGAATGGCTGCCAGGCAGTCGAGACTTCGTAAGTGCTGAGCACCAAGAGCCCCCCAGCGGCCACCGTCAGCAGCGCGATCGCGCCGGTCACCCAGCCGCCAGTATCGCGGTTCGTGTCATCCAGATAAGCAGCGATCGTCTGTTTCAGCGTCATGGCAGCAGTCCGCTAGGTGCCTCGATTTTACGGAAAAATTGGCGATGGCGGTTCCAGCCAGGGCGACGACCGGGATTAGCCGGAACATAACAGTCCGGTTGGGGACAGGGGCTGGGGGTGATGAGTGGGTGCGTGGGTGAGTGGATGGGGAGTGGCGGATGCGGTGTGGGACCTTTGGTGGGGAGCACGTCCCTCATCATCGCGGGCACTCACGGCTGCAACCAGCGCTGGAGCCAACTCAGACTGATCTCCGCGATCAGCGCGAGTAGCGCGACGGGTACCGCCCCCACCAGCAAGATCGCCGGGTCATAGGCAGCAAAGCCTAAAACGATGAAATCGCCCAGGCCACCCGCGCCGACAAAGGCCGCCAAAGTCGCACTGGCGATGACCTCTACGGTGGCGGTTTTGATGCCCGCGATGATCACGGGTAAGGCCAGCGGAATCTCGATCTGGCGCAAAATTTGGGGCTTGCCCATCCCCATGCCCACGGCGGCTTCTTGAATGGCGGGGGCGATGGTGCGAAAGGCAATGTCAGTGCTGATCAGAATCGGCGGCATGGCTAGCAGGGTGAGGGCGATCGCGGCAGAGGCAAAGCTGAGCCCCAACACCGGAATCGCCAAAAACAGGATCGCCAAGCTCGGAATTACCCGCAGCGCATTGAAGCCGTTAATCACCACCGTCGAAACGGTCTTGGACTGGGCACTCCACCAGCCCAACGGCAACCCGAATAGAATGCCAATCGTCAATGGCACCGCCACCAACAGCAAATGCTGCTGAAGCGCCGCGATGAACTTGTCGCTATTGTCGATGGCATATGCCCAAGCTTGCTGCCACATGGCGATCGTTGTTGCTGTGCTTGCATTGCGTCATGCTTGGCCCGCTACCGCTGTGGCGTTGCGACTATCTCAAACACCGGCAGGGAGTTTTTGCCAACCAGCAAGACCCGTCTCACCATATCGCAAAATCCAGAGACCACCATCTGGGCAAATTTCTCTGGGGTCGTGGACGTTGCGCCGAGCCGCCTTAAATTTCCCACACATCGTCATCGACTCTGGCGGCTCGGGTCGGTGGATGAGTGGCGATCAAAGCCGATAACTCTGCTGACAAGGAATCATAGCCTCGGTACGCTTCCCAGCGCCCAGAGTCAAACGAGCCAATGCGCCAATGACCATACATATAATTGCCGTCTTTGGTAAGCATGCCGCTGTAGCGAATGGGGTTCGGTGAAGTCGTCAAGTAGCGCTTGATAAAAAAGATGCGCTGCCCCATCAGTTCGCCCCGAAGGGAGGATTCGCCTAGATAGTTGGCATCTAAAATGCGGCCATCAACGACACTGCCGCCCTGCACTAAAGTTGCCTCGAACTGAATTGGCTGTCCTGCCTGCCAATAGGTGCCGAGCCAACAGCCGTTGATATCATTCGTCGTCGTCGTCTTCATGCCTCTAAGTCTGCCAATTGCTCTTGGTCTGGATTGCGCTGGCGCGATGCCCCAAAATAGTTGTGAATGCACTTGCCTGGGGGCACAGCGGTGCGCCCATCCGGCCTAACAGCCCAGTCACTTTTATCTAGAAACCGCTTGCCGTTAGGATTGATAGGAAGGACAGCGATCGGAGAAATTATGCGACTGTATGTCGTTTCAGCGTTAGTGATAGCCTTCCTTGCTATTTTATTCGCGCTGCAAAACACAAATCTGGTTACAATTCAACTCTTTGTTTGGGAATATCAGCAATCGTTGGCGCTTGTTCTTCTCGGAACCTTAGCAATTGGGGTGATTCTGGGATTGTTGGTGTCGGTGCCGACGGTCATTCGCCGCAATGTTCGCATTTCGCGGCAGCAAACTCAGGTAGAGAGCCTGCTTCAGCAAGTTGACGAGAAAACTCAAGCCGTCCAGTCTGAGGCGCAAAAAACGACTGTGCTACATCAAGAATATGAAGCAAAGTTAAACCAGTTGGGGCTGCTGGAGCCCACGACGGCGTTGCTGCGCCGAGATTTGTTGCCGACCGCGATCGCGGCCCAACTCCAGCAGTTGCGATCGCGCGCTCCTGAAGGGCCGACAACGACGTTCGGTGTCCTGACCTTCAAGGTGTTGCCTGGGTTGCCAGGGCAGGACACCGCAACCGAGGTGATGGCAGCGGTGGCGAAGATTTTGGCGCAGCGATCGACGCCGACAACTCGCTGGTATAGCAATGGCCAAGGATCCTTTGCAGCGACGGTGCCAGGGCTGACGCCGAAAGCGATGACTCAATATGCCGAGGATTTGCAAGCAACGGTGTTGGCACAGTTGCCCAGCTTGGTTGAAGCGCAAAACGGCGATGCCAATGTAGCGGTGGGGGGGGCGATCGCCGATGTCAGCCAGGCAACCGATGGTCAACCACTGATTGAAACGGCTGAACAAGCGGTAGAGACCGCACTCCAGCGCGGCCGCAACCGCGTCAAAATATCGCAACTCGCCTAGTTATTTGAGGGTTTGGGCATGGCCCTGCGCCCGAATGGGCATCCAGCCTTAAAATCTGTAAACGGCAGTAGCCCCGGTGGTAGCCGCTCGCTCGCGTTCTCACTCCCATCCTTTGGAGGACTCCGACCATTTACGCTCGTCCCCTGGCTCGGCTCATCGAAGAGCTGCAAAAACTGCCCGGCATCGGCCCCAAAACGGCCCAGCGATTGGCGCTGCATCTGCTCAAACGGCCGGATGCGGAGGTGCAGGCGTTGGCTCAGGCCCTCGTGGACGCCAAGTCGCAGATGGGCTACTGCTCGATCTGCTTTCATCTCTCGGCGGAGCCCGTCTGCGACATCTGCAAGTCCAACAGCCGAGATTTACAAACGTTGTGCGTCGTGGCCGATTCACGCGACGTGATTGCGTTGGAAAAAACCCGAGAATATCGGGGCAAATATCATGTGCTAGGCGGTTTGATTTCCCCCATGGAAGGCATTGGCCCCGAGCAGTTGAATATTGGGCCGCTGGTGCATCGCGTGAATCAGGACAACATTCAGGAAGCCATTATTGCGATCAGCCCCAGCATCGAAGGTGACACGACGACTTTGTATGTGGGCCAACTGCTGAAACCGTTTACCAAAGTGACTCGCATTGCTTTTGGGCTACCGATGGGGGGTGATTTGGAATACGCGGATGAGGTGACGTTGGCTCGGGCGTTAGAGGGACGGCGATCGCTGGATTAGCGCATGTCCCCCATCCCCACAATGCAGCCCTGATTACGGCGCAGATGACTGTCAAGATTTGCCCGGTGGGCGATGTTCTCAACTGACAAAAACAGCATCGGAGTTGGGGCATGGGTCACTGGTTTAAGGTTGGGGGGTGATGCGAGTCATGGCGTAGAGTTCTCGACTTCGTTCTTGCAAAATGGCTTCATCCTCGATCGCGACTTGCCGCAGGTAATTAATCTTGATTTCTTCCAGCCACACTAGTGCCAGCGCTTCAATCTTTTCGACCCCGTGATTGTCTTGTAAATCGGCTCGAAATGATTGATCGAAATTTTCGACCAAGTCTTTCACTAGCTGCGCCCTTTGGGGATCTGGGTCTTTCGGATCGCGGCTGCTGTATAGCATTCCACACAGACTATCGACGAGTTCTTGCACCGTATTTTGCAAAAGGGTGTTGAATCCAGGCAGGTGGCCAAGTTGGCGATAAAGGGGCGATCGCGTGAAGGCATTAGAGACTGTGTAGGTTAACAGCGCTTCGATTTGGGGCCGCACCTTGGGCAAGGTTTCATCCATGACGGTAGTCGATACTTGCTGGGCGATCGCGCTAATTTCGTTCACTTCGCCCAAGTTAATGTATTGGGAGGGTTGAGATTTATCGTTCAATACAAACTGAGCTAAATTCCCCTTTTTGATCGATGATTGCAGTTGATTGATGATGCGAACCAAGACGAATTCCGTCAATTCCACCACGATGCTGGAAATCAAAAAGCTGACGAGGCGCTGCCGTAGGGGGTTCAGATTCAGCAATTTTGACTGCTTGATGCGGGTGACAACGGGAATGGCCCGTAACAGTAGCCAAGTGGGGGCAAACAGCGAAAATGGAATAATGAGCAATAAGTCATACCAGCGAAAAAGCATCGCATCCCAAATTTTGAGTCCTGGATAGCGGCGACGAAGCACCAGCACTCGGAGCAGTAGTTCCACACTGAAAATCGCAATAAAGAAACTGTCAATGGCAATAAAGTTATTTGCGGGTTTGCCGTTGAAGCCGATGCCGCGAAAATAGTTGGTTTCAATTAAGGGACGGATTTCTTGATCAAAAAATTGGACTTGAGATTGGTAGCCCGCCTGCGACAAGTAATCATTCGTCCAAAACGTGGTGAAAGCCTCTGTGGCTGATTCGTAGGACTCACCCGTGGTGGTTTCAACGTGACGCCGCATCAGCTCTTTGATGCGTTCCAAGGTGCCGGATTTGTTGGCCACGTCGAACGGATTTTCGGCGATCATGTGGTTGCTGGCGGTTCGTAGCTCGGCGAGCATGGCCTCGGTGGCGGCAGCCGAGAGACCGCTCTCCGCGACCAGATTCTCCAGTTCCGTCACTTTCTCCAGATAGTCCACCGTAAATGGGTGGGGCGTAATGCCTTTGAATTGTTGGCCGTACCATTCAGTTAAGTCTGGCGCAATGACTCGGTAGACGTTGCGGAGTGGAATGTAACTCAGGTCAAGCAGCACTAAGCCAAAATTGAGCAAGGCGATCGCCGCCATCACTTTTTCAAACCAGCGTCGTTGGGCGCTCATCGGAATCAGGCGTGGCAGCGGCGATACACGTTTCATGTCAATACAGCCCGTGAAATATCACTAGAGTGTATCGCTTGAACGAGGGCGCGAAGCTTTACACCTCCCTTCTAGCCAGCCATTAGCTATCACGGTTGACGGCTCCAGGCCACATCGTCAACCCCAATGAGATCGCCGCGCACCCAGCCCAGCAGTTCAGTCGCTTGCACCAAGTACCAAAGTTCGCAAACGGCCCCCGGGGCTGCACCGCCGGAGTCGGGGGCATATTGGCGGGCTGAGGCAAACAAGCGATCGCCCACCCGGACCTGCAACACCACTGCACTGGCTAAAGTCGGCTCGGCCCGCACGTTGACAGACGACCCGGGATCTTCCCCCACGATCGCCACATCCAGAAAACCACCCACATTGGGGCGTTCGACTTGGTCAAGGGGGATGCCGTCGCCGCAATCAGGGGACTGAGCGATCGCGGCACTGCCTGAGGCCAATTCTCAGCCTCAGGCGGCGCTTCAGACGCTGGTCGCTCGTTCTGGTAAAGCTCGCCGCCCGGGATATTCTCGGCTAGGCCTGCTGCCAGTGGCGCTGGTGGTGGCGGGTTGGCCGCGTCGGTGGCCGGGGACTGGCCAGCATTCAGGCCCAGAGACGCCACTAACGCGATCGCGCCAACGAAGCTCAACTGACGTAATTTAACTGTCATAGGTTTGAGTTTCATAGTTGTGAACTATCTTGCTGTCTTGCTCATTGGTATGGCGATGTTTTTGATCGGGCAAACCGTTCAGGCGTTTTCGATCTCAGCGTTAATTGGCTTTCTATCAAACCGGTTTAAATTACGGCGACGAGTGCGAGAGGAAGCGCATTGGTGGGGAGGGTCTATCGTCCTCAGCATCACGTTGTTCTTTTTGTTAGTGAGTTCTCTGGTGCAGGTTGGGTTGTGGGCGCTCGTTTTTGTCCTGATCGGACAGTTCGAGCAATACGATCAGGCTTTTTATCACTCAGCGGTCAACTTCGCGACGCTGGGCTATGGCGATATTGTGATGGCCGAGCCTTGGCGCTTATTGGGAGCCATGGAAGCGATTAGCGGCATCTTGATGTTGGGGTTGTCAACGGCGACCTTGTCCTCGGTTTTTCTGCAATTGTTCAAGCTCAGACACCGCTGAGACGTTGACCGCGATCGCTAAAAACATCGAATCGAGCGACTGCATCAGTACCGCGATCGCCTTACTGATGCCGCAAACGCCCCGATTATGAAACGAGATTCTTGTAAATCACCCCGTCTTTCATAATCACCAGGAAGTTCTGAGCCGGGTCTTCAATCAGCTCAATGTTCTCCAGCGGATTGCCAGCTACTAGAAGTAAATCCGCCAGAGCCCCTTCTTCCACCACGCCGAGCGGGGCAGGGTAAGGATTGCGCGGGCCAGACATCGCAAACAACTCAGCGTTGGTACTGGTTGCCATTTTCAGCACCGCCCAGGGCTCGTACCAGCGCACCAGCTTGGCGAGCTGCGCCCCTTGCCGGATGGCTAAAGCTAGATCAAATGCTCAAACAAGCCCATCCCCAAACCACATCCATCACTAAAATTGCCAACCAATGGGGATTTTGGAGTCTCAACCCCTTCGCCAAAGCCTACCAAGCCCAGTTTGGCGAACGGCCCTCAGTGACCCTACAACGATCAGCCGCTAATCATGACGGTGAAGTTGGCTAGCGGCGGCTCGTCCCCACCAGCTGGCCAGTCCGGCTCCTGCCAAGTTGTGCCAAACACGAAAGATGGCTCCGGGGAGTGCCGCCAATGCCGAGAAGTTTTGCAAGGCCAGCGCGATGCTCAAGCCAGAATTTTGCATCCCCACTTCAATACAGAGGGTGCGACAAATCACCGAGTCATATCCCAAGGCGTAGGGCACCCAGTAGCCCACTCCTAAGCCCACCAGATTATGTAACACGACCGCGATCACCAGCAGTCCGCCAGTTGCCGCTAGTTACGTATGATTCAACGCCACCACAATCGCCAGCCCCACCGATGCGGCAAATATCGTGACGAGCTTGAAACTTGGTTGTCAGCGCTGAAGTGGCCGGTGCCACAGCGTGTTGATAAGCATGCCCCCCGATATGGGCATGATCACAACTTTGAGCACCGTGATGGCCAACCCGCCGACGGCGATGGGCACCGCCTGGCCTACCAACAGCCAAACCAACAGCGGGGTAGCCACGATCCCAATGACCGTCGAGGCCAGCGTACAGGAAACGGATAAGGCCACATCCGCATTTGCCAGGTAACTCACAAAATTAGACATGATGTCGCCGGAGCTACAACCGACGAGAATCAATCCCAAAGTCAGGTCAGGAGACAACGATAGACCGTGCCCAATCAACCAAGCCGCAAGGGCATGACCGTGAATTGCAACCCTAGTCCTAGCGCTAGCAACTGGGGCTGAGCCAGCGCCTGCATCAACTCAGCCATCGTCAGCGTGAGCCCCACGCAAAACATGATTAACGCTAGCAGAGGGACAGCGATCGCGCGGTAGGGCATGAAAACCTCAGGCGCAACCAAGCCGGCAGCGGTCGCCAGCATCAAAAAAACTGGAAAGCAATAGTTGTGTCACGGAGACCGTTTTTGCCCATATCAACGACACACCGATGTACCCAAAGAATATCAGGCCGCCACTGTGGCGCTTGTTTTGACCCGCTCTTAAATTGTCGCTGAGGCACTTCAATGAAGTTCATGAAAACGCTGTAACTGAAGGGATTCAGCGATTAGCGATCGCAGAGTGCTTGGGGCCTAATCGGCCCGGGGGTGGATTGATTAGGGAGGTAACTTGCCCCCACGCCCCACCAATTCAGATTAAGTCAGGATCGCGGTTACTTACTTCCAGTTCTCGCGACGGAGCAGTGGATTGACCAGTTCATTTAATCCTTCGCCCACCAGAGACAGCCCCGTCACCATCAACGTTAAGGCGAGCCCAGGAAAGAGGGCTGTCCACCAAATCCCGGTGGGCAAAGCATCCAGAGCTTGGCGAATGTCCGCACCCCATTCGGGCGTCTGTTCCGGCAAGCCCAGTCCGAGAAAGCCGAGTCCACCCAACACGAGAATCGCGTCGGCCGCATTCAGCGTAAAGAGCACCGGAATACTCTGCACCACATTCAAAAATAGGTAGCGGCTCAGCACGACCCAAGTGGGTGCGCCCATCGCCTGGGCGGCTTCGATAAACAACTCAGTCTTGACGCTGACGGTGTGGTTGCGCACCACTCGATAGTATTGGGGAATATAAGCGATGCTGAGGGCGATCGCTGCATTGAGCACGCCGCGACCCACCACAAACGCGAGCGTGACCGACAGCAACAGTCCCGGCAGTGTGTAGATCGTGTCCATAAAAAACAGCAGCACGCGATCGAGCTTGCCCCCCCGGTAGCCACTCAACATGCCAATCGGCACCCCGATAAATACACTCATCAGCGTGGCGAGCAACACGACTTGCCAGGCGGCCCGGGCACCAAATAGGACCCGCGAGAGCACATCGTAGCCCTGGCGCGTGGTGCCCAGTAAATAGTCGGGAGAAGGGGGCTGGTGCACCGGATTTTGCAGCGCGGCGGTCGGGTCTTGCAAAATGCCCCAAGACTGTAGGACGGGAGCGAGCAAAGCAATCAAAACAAAGGCACCCGTGATGATAATGCCCATGAACATAAAAAGCACCGAGACATTGGCACCCTGCCCTTTGGGCTTCAGTCGCCGCAACCAGGCAGCTAGACTATTGGCTTTGGCGGAGGTCATGGCGATCGCGCGATAGGAGCAGGCCCATTATCCCAGAGACCGGAATCATCGTGATGCCAAATCTGGTGACTACTCGCGCATCGTACGGGGTTTGATGGGGCGGCAGGGGCTACCCAGACAAATCTGCCCCGGGGGTAAATCGCCAAAGACGTTGCTGCGAGCGCCGATGATGCTGTTCGCCCCAACGGTCACGCCTGGCCCGACAAAGCAGCCCGCCGCAATCCACACGCCATTTTCCACCGTGATCGGTGCGACCTGTAACCCAAAAGCGCGATCGCTGGGATCATGTGACCCCGTGCAAAGGTAACTGTTTTGCGACACGACACAGTGGTTGCCGATGCGAATGTGGCCCAAACTGTAGAACTCCACACCGCTGCCAATCCAGCTATAGTCGCCAATTTCCACTTTCCAGGGATAGTGAAACCGCGCCGAGGGCCGAATCACCACCCCGCGTCCAATACGGGCACCAAACCAGCGCAGCAGCGTACGGCGCGGCGCATGGTGGGCATGGAGCGTGAGGGGAAAGATCACGGCCTGCACCAGCCACCACAGCAACACCAGCCATTTGGGCCGACCGGGTGAATACCACGATTGGTCATACTGGCGTAGATCGATCCATGCTGGCGTCTCGATCGCCTCTGGAACGGCGTCTAGCGGTGGCTGATGACTGGAGTCAGGCATGGTACAGCCTAGCTTTGGGCCTTCGCTGAGGCGATCGCGGTCGGTTCTCCAGGCGTCTCTGCCGTTTCCGCCGAGTTGCCTTTTTGCACGTTGAGCTGTCCGCCAAACTCTTGTAGTTCAAACAGCTTGACGCCAATCTGATATTCGTACTGACTCAGCAAACGACCGTAAATATAGCCAGCCCGGCCATCCAAAAAGCCGAGGCGAATGAAATAGAAGAGCACGAACCGGAGGAGAGGCTTGAGCGGTAAGCGTACCCAAATCTTTTTCAAGAAACGCTTGCGCTGTACCGAGTCACCAAACAAATTCGCCCCAATCGTGCCGTCTTCCGCCATGCCATTGAGGATGTTGTAATACACCCGAGCTTCCCAGTTAGAGTAGCGATTGTGGCGTTGCAGCCAGTGGTACAGATCGCGGAAGTCAATGTGCAGCATGTCTTGCTTGAGATAGCCGACTTCACCGCTTTCCACCACCACATGCTCATGTACTTCGTTATCGCCCGTATTGCGAATTTCCTCAGTGTGCAAATTCTCATAGCGCCCATGGGCATGGCGAAAGAGCCGCAAGTTCCAGTCAGGATATTTGCCCCCAAAACGAATCCACTTACCCAGAAAAAAGACGCGACGATTTAAGTAGTAGCCGCTGTGACCCGGTTTTTGAATGGCTTCCGCAATCTCATCCCACAGTTCATCGGTAATCCGCTCATCACAATCCACGATGAGCACCCAGTCATGCTTGAACGGCAGATTGTCCAGTGACCAATTTTTCTTCTTGGGCCAGCGACCGTTGAAATGAAACTGGACAACTTGTGCCCCATGCTGTTCGCAAATTTCGATCGACCGGTCTTCGCTCTGCGAATCGACCACAAAGACCTCGTCAGCCCGCGCGACGCTGGCCAAACAGGCGGGCAGGTTTTCTTCCTCATTTTTGGCGGGAATGAGTACTGAGACTGGCAGTTTAGAAGTCATGGGAGAGTCTTGAGTCATGAATAGATTGGGCAGAAACGATTAATTTAGAAACCGATGTTAGAAATCGATGTCTGAGGATGACATGGGTGAGTGATCGGCGATATACACCACGTATGAGCTTAATTTGATGCGATTATCCAGCGGAGGCAGGCCGCAGCATCGCGCGCACGACACTGCTAAGGTACCCAATTTGACCGTAGGCATAGAGCAAATTCTCAAATCGCTGCGCGGGATCAGGCAAATACTTGAGCGTTTTATACAAGCCGCGAATCAGTCGCTCCCCCCCGGCCTTTAACTGATGGCTACCGGAGCGACCGGCTACTTGCTCGCGATAGCATTCGCTAATGCCCTGCCACCAGCTACGGCTCATGAACCAGGAGGGCGCTAGTCGATTGGGGGCAACGTTATGAGCGACTAAAGCCTTTGGCAAATACGCCACCTGATAGCCCATTTGCAGGGCCTTTTCGGTCATGTACAGCTCTTCGTTGGAAAGCAGGTTTTTGCCCACGCGCCCCAGGTTGACATCAAAGCCGCCGATTTGGTTGAGAAAGTCGGCGGTAATTGAGTAATTCAATCCCCTGGGGGTAAGTCCTGGCTGGGTGATGTAGGTGATCTCATCGCCCAGATCGTATGCGCCTAAATTTCCGGTCATGTTAACTGAGAGCCATTTGGGCGGTGTCTGGTTTTCAGGCCAGATCAAGGTTACACGGCCCCCCGCGATCGCCACCTTCGGGTTCTGCTCATAAATTTCTATCAGCGCGGCCAACCACCCGCGACTCGCTTCGGCGTCGTCGTCGAGATAGGCCAAAATTTCGCCCTGGGCAGCTTTGGCTCCGGTGTTGCGCGCTGCCGACAGGCCCAAGGTCGCTTCGTAAATATAGTGCAGCCGTGGGTGGGGCAACCGGGCTTCCACGATGGTACGGGTTTGATCAGTGGAAGCGTTATCGACCACGATGATTTCGTAGTGGTCAAAGTCTTGCTGGAGCAGGCTGTCAATGGCCGCACCTAAATAGTCATCGCGGTTGTGAGTGCAAATAATCGCTGAGATGCGCGGTGGGGGCATAAGAAGGGTTCCACTCGACAAAAGGACGAGAGTTAACTCGTTTTAAGCATTCCCGTTCCTAGCTAGATTCTCTTCATGGCGGCTGAGACATCGGCAACTCGTAGCCAAGTTTCACAGTAAGTTAATATCCAGGCATAACACTTTGCCGCTCTTCATAATTTATGGATAGTTATGCTGCTTTGCGCGACTTGCCACAGGTCGATCTCGCGCCGCTAATCGACCATTCCTTGCTGGTACCCACGGCAACGCCTGAACAAGTGGTGAAATGGTGTGATGAGTGCGATCGCTACCAGTTTGCGGCGGTGTGTGTGGCCCCAACCCATGTGCTGCTGGCGCGGGAGCAGTTGCAGGGGACAGCGATCGCCATTTGTACGGTGATTGGGTTTCCGACCGGAGCCACGACCTCGGGCTGCAAACTGTATGAAGCGCAGGAAGCAGCTGAGCATGGCGCAACGGAGTTAGATGTGGTCATTAACCTGGGCTGGCTCAAGTCGGGACAGCACGATCGCGTCCATCGCGAAATTGCCGAAATTTGTGAAGCCACCAATGTGCCGGTGAAAGCCATTCTGGAAACCAGCGTATTGACGCCGGGCGAACTCAAAACGGCTGCGGATCTTTGCATGGATGCCGGAGCCCGCTTTTTGAAAACCAGTACTGGCTGGCAAGGGGGCGCTACGGTCGAAGCGGTGCGTCAACTCCATGAATTGTCCCGGGGGCGAGTCGGGATTAAAGCGTCGGGGGGCATTCGCACGGCGGAACAAGCCTTGCGATTGATGCAAGCTGGTGCGAACCGAATCGGGACTTCCTGGGGGCCGGACTTAATTCAGCAACAAGAGGCGCTAGCAGAACGTTGAACTAACCTGCTGGTGCGACTGTCAAGTTGTGTCGCCAGTTTATGGATCGTTCGCTTGCTCACGCCGGGGCAAATTTTGAGGCTGAGTGCGAAACCTGACTGAATCACCGTGGGAAGGTAATCCTTCGGCTTCGGTTAATCGCGCGATCGCACCGGATACTTCATGCAACGCCTTGGGCGAATACTGGATTAAGCTGGAATGCTTCATAAAGGTTTCAGTGCTCAGCGGTGAGGCATAGCGAGCCGCTCCAGAGGTCGGCAAGGTGTGATTAGGGCCAGCGAGGTAATCTCCCACGGCTTCGGGAGTTGCGTGACCAAGAAAGACTGCGCCAGCGTGCCGGATACGCTCTAGCAGCGCCCATGGATCGTTGACTTCGAGCTCCAAATGCTCCGGAGCAAACTGATTTGACAGTTCTGTCGCGGTTTCCAAGCTGTCTACGACTATGGCGACGCCATAGTTTGCGATCGCTTTTTCAGTCAACGTCTGTCGCGGATGCCCTTCTAATTGACGGGCCACATCTGCCGCAACGCGCTCGGCCAAAATCGCATCAGGTGTAATCAGAATCGCTGCCGCCATGGGATCGTGTTCTGCCTGCGCCAGTAAATCAGTCGCGACATGGGTCGCATCAGCGCTGCGGTCAGCAATAATCAACACTTCTGAAGGCCCTGCCAGGGAGTCGATGCCCACCGTGCCAAAGACCTGTTTCTTCGCCAACGTGACATAGATGTTGCCGGGGCCAGTAATCACGTCCACGGCTGGAATAGTTGCGGTGCCGTAGGCGAGAGCGGCGATCGCCTGCGCCCCTCCCACTCGATAGATTTCGCTGACTCCCGCCTCTTGAGCGGCGACCAAAACGGCAGGATTAATGACGCCACCAGCCCCAGGCGGTGTCACCATGACAATGCGCTCAACCCCAGCCACCTGGGCTGGCATTGCATTCATCAACACCGTACTGGGATACGATGCCCGACCGCCGGGCACATAAATACCCGCCTTATCAACAGGGTGATAGCGTTTACCCAGCACCACATCCCCTTCAAATTCCACCCAACTGACTGGCAGACGCTTGCGGTGAAAACGCTCAATATTTCGACAGGCTAAACGAATGGCGTCGATTAGCTCCTTTGACGCCTGCTGATAAGCCGCATCAATCTCGGAACCGCGAATGCGTAACTGGTCAACGGTTAAATGCTGTTGGTCAAAATCTGCGGTGTATTGCAGCAGCGCTTCATCGCCATTGCGCTGAACGGTTTGCAAAATCTCTCGAACGGTCGCCTCTTTATGAACCACCTGCTCATCATGGGTGCGCTCACAAATGCGTTGCAACTCGACCCGAGCATCAGCTAACTGGTTGATAATGCGCAACATTTCGCACAAAACCTGACTTAAGTAATCGATAAATCGCCGAAATCACGTGAGATGCAATCTCAGAAAATTTCAGCAGAGCGAGCAAAAACTTGCTCTACGTTATAGCTTAGCGTGGTTTTGTTTGACCATCCGCACATCGCCTGCCCGTCGTTGGGAAATTGATGTTATTATATTTCTTCTGTTCAGTTGATTAGTTGAAGTTGGGCAAGCTGTGGCAAATATCAAGTCTGCAATTAAACGTATCCAAGTATCTGAGCGTGACCGATTGCGCAATAAGTCTTATCGATCGGCGGTCAAAACGCTGACTAAGCGTTACTTAGTTGCGCTAGATGCATATGCTGCCGAACCGAGTTCCGCAACTTTAGAAGCCGCTCAATCAGCATTGTCTGAGAGTTTCAGTCAGATCGATAAAGCTGTCAAGCGTGGCGTCTATCATCGTAATGCTGGTGCTCGTCGTAAAGCCCGTTTGAGCAAAGCGTTAAAAGCAGTTGAGGCTCAACAAGCCGTTGCCTCGTAACCTGAGGATTCATGGAGCTGATGCATGCCGCTAGAGGAGATGATGACTGCACGATGCAGTTAATTGATACCCACGTTCATATTAACTTTGCTGACTTCCAGCCGGATCTAGAGGCGATCGCCGCTGCTTGGCGCGCTCAAGGGGTTACTCATTTAGTGCATTCTTGCGTTGAGCCTAGTGAGTTCGCTGATATGCAAGCCATTGCTGACCGCTTTCCTGAGGTGTTCCTAGCCATTGGCTTGCATCCATTAGATATGGATAAGTGGTCTGCGGACACTGCTGCGACAATTGAATCTTTGGCTACGTCAGATTCACGAGTGGTGGCGATCGGCGAAACCGGACTGGATCTTTATAAAGCCAATGATCGAGAAATCCAGGAGCAAGCCTTTTGGTCACAACTCGCGATCGCTCATCGTCTTGACCTGCCAGTGATTATCCACTGTCGGGATGCCGCTAAGCGAACCGCTAAGTTAATCCAGAAGTTTCAAGCTGAAGTGGGGGCAATTCACGGCGTCATGCACTGTTGGGCTGGGACTCCGGAAGAAACCCAATGGTTTCTAGATCTGGGATTTTACGTGAGTTTTAGCGGCATTGTGACGTTTAAAAATGCTCAGCAAGTCAAAGCTTCAGCGGTTATGGTGCCCAATCACCGTCTGCTAGTAGAAACGGATTGCCCCTTTCTGACCCCTGTGCCCAAGCGCAAGGAGCGTCGTAATCAGCCCGCCAACGTTGTTCACGTTGCCAGTCACTTAGCAGAACTCCGCCAAGAGTCTCTGGAAGCACTGGCAGGCCAAACAACCCAAAATGCTCTGGCGTTGTTTAAGCTCCCCGTGATTCACGACTTCGCGGTTTCGGCATGAATATTTGCTGGAGTTCTGAGCGTTGTTAACCCGTGAGGGGATTAGGGGCAAGCGTATTTCCAAGGAAACAGGTGTTGACAAATGACCGTAGGTGGGATCTTTTTTGCTAAGCTGGTTTGAAGTGTGTAAAAGTAGCGGGTCAAAGCTTTGAAGTTGTTTGGTCTCTTTTCGTATCTGTCTGTAAACCTTGACGGCCTATTTGCCATTGAGTGATCTGCCACTTAATTATGTTTGCCGCATTCGCTGTTTATTTCAGCCCATCGAAATGCCCTGAGCGGGCTCCGAGCTTCGTGTTTGGAATCTTATTGAAAGTATTTGGCACCTTTGACGACCGACTGCCGATTGCCACCTTGTAGGTTCGTTTGGCGTCCACACCATCCCCGTTGATGAGGGATCAGGGGACGTCAAAAACGACTTTATTGTAGAAACTGTAGGGTTTTTCCGCCTGAGGAGACGCATGACCGAACAAATCGCCACGGCACCTAACTTTACATTGCCTGATTTAGTTGAGATCCAGAGATCCAGTTTTCGCTGGTTTCTGGCAGAGGGGCTAATTGAAGAGCTGGATAGCTTCTCGCCCATCACTGACTACACTGGCAAGTTAGAGCTTCACTTTGTAGGTAAGGACTACAAGCTCAAGAGCCCCAAGTATATGGTAGATGAGGCTAAGCGCCGAGATGCTACCTATGGCGTGCAAATGTACGTGCCTACTCGTCTGATTAATAAAGAGACGGGGGAAATTAAGGAGCAGGAAGTATTCATTGGTGACCTGCCGTTGATGACCGATCGCGGCACCTTTATTATCAATGGTGCAGAGCGTGTAATTGTTAACCAGATTGTTCGTAGTCCGGGTGTCTATTACAAAGCGGACACGGATAAGAATGGTCGCCGGACTTACAACGCCAATTTAATTCCGAACCGAGGCGCTTGGCTGAAGTTCGAAACTGACAAGAATGATTTGGTTTGGGTGCGGATTGACAAGACTCGTAAAATTTCTGCCCAGGTGCTTCTGAAAGCCTTGAGCTTGACCGATGCCGAAATTTTTGACTCGCTGCGCCACCCAGAATATTTCCAAAAGACGATCGATAAAGAGGGGCAATTTAGCGAAGATGAGGCGCTGCTGGAGCTGTATCGTAAGTTGCGTCCGGGTGAGCCGCCGACAGTGTCCGGGGGTCAGCAGCTCTTGGAATCTCGCTTCTTCGATCCCAAGCGCTATGACTTGGGCCGAGTAGGGCGCTATAAGCTTAATCGCAAGCTGCGACTCAGTATTCCAGACACAACGCGGGTGTTGACGCCAGTCGATATTTTGTCGGCGATCGACTATCTGATCAATCTAGAATTCGATACCGGCATGGTTGATGATATCGACCACTTAGGCAATCGTCGGGTGCGATCGGTCGGTGAATTATTGCAGAACCAAGTGCGGGTTGGCCTCAACCGCCTAGAGCGCATTATTCGGGAACGGATGACCGTCTCCGATGCCGACTCTTTGACGCCCGCGTCACTAGTGAACCCCAAGCCTCTTGTGGCGGCGATTAAGGAGTTCTTTGGCTCCAGCCAACTTTCTCAGTTTATGGATCAAACGAATCCGCTGGCTGAGCTTACCCACAAGCGTCGTTTGAGCGCGTTAGGGCCAGGAGGGCTTACCCGTGAGCGCGCTGGTTTTGCGGTCCGTGACATTCATCCTTCTCACTACGGTCGAATCTGCCCGATTGAAACGCCAGAAGGCCCGAATGCAGGATTGATCGGCTCATTGGCGACCCATGGTCGAGTGAACGACTTTGGCTTTATTGAGACGCCTTTCTATCGTGTGGAGAATGGTCGTGTCCGGCGAGATATTCCGCCGGTTTACATGACCGCAGACGAAGAAGATGATCTGCGAGTCGCGGCTGGCGATCTGCCCACTGATGCTGAAGGCTATATCCTGGGTGACGGCATCCCCGTGCGTTACCGTCAGGATTTCGCCGTGACGGTGCCGGAAGAAATTGACTACGTGGCAGTTTCGCCTGTACAGATTATTTCAGTGGCAACCTCGTTGATTCCATTTTTGGAACATGACGATGCCAACCGTGCCTTGATGGGATCAAACATGCAGCGTCAGGCGGTACCCCTGTTGCGCCCTGAGCGACCCCTGGTGGGAACGGGGTTAGAGGCGCAGGCGGCCCGTGACTCTGGCATGGTGATTGTGAGTCGGACAGCGGGCAACGTTATCTATGTTGATGCCGATCTCGTTCAAGTCCAAGATGATGAGGGCAAAGTTCATAACTACCCTCTACAAAAATACCAGCGTTCTAATCAGGACACTTGTTTGAATCAGCGACCCTTGGTATTTCAAGGAGCGCGCGTCGAAGCGGGGCAAGTTTTGGCCGATGGTTCGGCTGCTGAGGGCGGCGAGATTGCCTTGGGACAGAATGTAATTATTTCTTACATGCCCTGGGAAGGCTACAACTACGAAGACGCGATTTTGATTAGTGAGCGTTTGGTATTTGAGGACGTTTACACCTCAATCCACGTGGAAAAGTTTGAGATTGAAGCTCGTCAAACTAAGCTTGGCCCCGAAGAGATCACCCGGGAAATTCCCAATGTCGGCGAAGATTCCCTGCGTCAGTTGGACGAGGGTGGGATTATCCGCATCGGGGCTTGGGTCGAATCAGGAGACATTTTGGTCGGCAAGGTGACGCCAAAAGGTGAGTCTGATCAGCCGCCTGAGGAAAAGTTGTTGCGCGCCATCTTTGGGGAGAAAGCTCGCGATGTGCGAGATAACTCTTTGCGGGTGCCCAATGGTGAAAAGGGTCGAGTTGTAGATGTTCGCGTCTTTACTCGAGAGCAGGGCGATGAACTGCCGCCAGGAGCCAACATGGTAGTGCGGGTCTATGTCGCTCAAAAACGCAAAATTCAGGTTGGCGACAAGATGGCTGGTCGTCATGGCAATAAAGGGATTATCTCCCGGATTTTACCGTTGGAAGATATGCCCTATTTGCCTGACGGTACACCCGTCGATATTGTGCTGAACCCTCTGGGAGTACCGTCCCGCATGAATGTGGGCCAAGTGTTCGAGTGCTTATTGGGCTGGGCTGCCGACAACCTGAATGTGCGGTTTAAAATTACGCCCTTTGATGAGATGTATGACAAAGAAGCATCTCGTAACACGACTCATGGTCAACTCCAAAATGCGCGCGATCAGACGGGACAGAATTGGGTTTACAACCCGGATGATCCAGGCAAAATCCAGCTTTATGATGGTCGCACTGGTGAACCATTTGATCGCCCCGTCACTGTGGGAGTGGCTTACATGTTGAAGCTGGTGCATCTAGTTGACGACAAGATTCATGCGCGCTCTACCGGGCCTTACTCGCTCGTGACGCAGCAGCCGTTGGGTGGTAAAGCCCAGCAGGGTGGTCAGCGCTTTGGCGAGATGGAGGTCTGGGCACTAGAAGCTTACGGGGCTTCTTATACCTTGCAAGAACTGTTGACGGTCAAATCGGACGACATGCAAGGCCGTAACGAGGCACTCAATGCGATCGTGAAGGGCAAAGCGATTCCTCGTCCGGGCACGCCTGAATCTTTCAAGGTGTTGATGCGAGAGTTGCAATCTTTGGGACTAGATATTGCCGTTCATAAGGTAGAGACCCATGAGGATGGTACGAGTCGGGATGTTGAGGTTGACTTGATGGCTGATCTCAGTAGTCGGCGGACGCCCTCTCGCCCCACTTACGAATCAGTGATTACGCCCTCTGAAAGTATGGAAGGGTCTGACGAATAGACTCTGATGCTGGGATGGGTGCATTCCGTCCCAGCGTTACATCGGTAAACATTAAGCGCATATCTGAAGGAAAAGGCTGAGCATGGCAAAGCTAGAGCAGCGTTTCGATTACGTCAAAATTGGATTGGCCTCCCCTGAACGGGTGCGGCAATGGGGGGAACGAACCCTCCCCAATGGCATGGTGGTAGGTGAAGTAACCAAGCCAGAGACTATTAACTACCGAACGCTTAAGCCAGAGATGGACGGCTTGTTCTGTGAGCGAATTTTCGGTCCTGCTAAGGATTGGGAATGCCACTGCGGTAAATATAAGCGGGTGCGGCACCGGGGTATCGTTTGCGAACGCTGTGGAGTTGAGGTGACTGAGTCGCGCGTGCGTCGTCACCGTATGGGGTATATCAAGCTGGCGGCCCCCGTTGCTCATGTTTGGTATCTCAAGGGAATTCCGAGCTACATTGCCATTCTCCTGGACATGGCTCTAAAGGACGTTGAGCAGATTGTCTATTTCAACGCCTATGTTGTGCTTGATCCTGGCAATGCCGACAACCTCTCATATAAGCAACTGTTGACTGAAGATCAATGGATTGAAATTGAGGATCAACTCTACGATGAAGAGTCGCAGTTGGTGGGCATTGAGGTGGGCATTGGAGCAGAGGCCCTGCAGCGGTTGTTGCAGGATCTCAAGCTAGAGGAAGTAGCCGAGCAACTGCGGGAAGGCATCGCTAATTCTAAGGGTCAGAAGCGTGCCAAGTTGATCAAGCGGCTGCGCGTGATCGATAACTTTATTGCGACTGGCTCCAAGCCTGAATGGATGGTGATCAATGCAATTCCGGTCATTCCCCCGGATTTGCGGCCGATGGTGCAACTAGATGGTGGTCGGTTTGCGACTTCTGACTTGAATGACTTATATCGTCGGGTCATTAACCGTAATAATCGCCTGGCTCGGCTGCAGGAAATTCTGGCACCGGAAATTATTGTGCGAAATGAGAAGCGGATGCTGCAGGAAGCGGTAGATGCTTTGATTGACAACGGACGACGGGGTCGGACGGTGGTAGGTGCCAATAATCGCCCCCTGAAATCTTTGTCAGACATTATTGAGGGTAAACAAGGGCGGTTCCGGCAAAACCTTCTGGGTAAGCGGGTAGATTACTCGGGACGATCGGTTATTGTGGTGGGTCCTAAGCTGAAGATCCATCAGTGTGGTTTGCCTCGGGAGATGGCGATCGAGCTGTTTCAGCCATTTGTGATTCATCGCCTGATCCGTCAGGGATTGGTGAACAATATCAAGGCGGCTAAGAAGCTAATTCAGCGTAATGATCCGAGTGTTTGGGAAGTGCTGGAAGAGGTGATTGAAAGCCATCCCGTGCTTTTGAACCGGGCTCCGACGCTTCACCGCCTTGGCATTCAGGCATTTGAGCCGATTTTGGTAGAGGGGCGAGCGATTCAGCTACATCCTCTCGTCTGTCCAGCTTTTAACGCCGACTTTGATGGTGACCAGATGGCGGTACATGTGCCGTTGTCGTTGGAAGCGCAGTCGGAAGCAAGATTACTCATGCTGGCTTCCAATAATGTTTTGTCGCCGGCAACTGGGCGACCCATTATTACCCCTAGTCAAGATATGGTGCTGGGTTGCTATTACCTCACTGCTGAAAATCCCTATGAGCAAAAGGGTTCAGGCCAGACTTTTGGCACGATGGAAGATGCCGTTTTGGCCTTTGAGCAAGGGGCGATTGGGTTACATGCCAAAGTTTGGCTACGGTTTGATGGGCCAGTGGAAGTCGAGGGCTCCGATGAACTCGTGGAAGAGAAAACTGAGGTGGATGGCACAGTCCGCCGATTGTATGCGCAGCACCGTACGCGTGAGGACGCTGAGGGTAATTTGATTTCTCAGTACATCAAAACCACGGCAGGACGCATTATTTACAACAAGACGGTGCATGAAGCATTGTCAAGCTGACGTTATCGTCATTTCGTTAAGGGGGCTTGAGGTTGAGAGGGTTCATTTCCCCTGACGATCACTTAGAGCAGTCAATAACGGTCAACCAGAATAGGGCAGAGAGGTCAACATGGCAGAGCAGTCAACAAATAAGTCTCCGATGGTATTTCGCAATCGGGTGATTGACAAAAAGCAACTCAAGAAATTGATTTCTTGGTCGTTTGAAAATTTTGGCACTGCCAGAACCTCACAAATGGCTGATCAGGTGAAAACTCTGGGCTTCCATTATGCGACTCGGGCTGGGGTGTCGATTAGTGTGGAGGACTTGCAGGTACCCTCAGAAAAACGGGGCTTGTTAGATGCTGCTGACGAGCAAATTCGCACTACTGAAGAACGTTATACCCGCGGAGAGATTACTGAGGTAGAGCGATTCCAAAAGGTGATTGATACCTGGAACGGGACCAGCGAAGAGCTGAAGGATCAGGTAGTCAAGAACTTTAAGGAAAATAATCCTCTGAATTCGGTCTACATGATGGCCTTTTCGGGTGCTCGGGGTAACATTTCCCAGGTGCGGCAACTTGTGGGGATGCGAGGCTTGATGGCCAATCCTCAAGGTGAAATCATTGACCAACCGATTCGGACGAACTTCCGTGAGGGGTTATCAGTTACTGAGTATGTCATTTCTTCCTATGGGGCGCGCAAAGGGTTAGTCGATACGGCTCTACGGACTGCTGACTCAGGGTATTTGACCCGTCGTTTGGTGGATGTCTCGCAGGACGTCATCATTCGCGAGGTGGATTGCGGTACTGAGCGAGGGATTCCGCTGCGAAGCATGACGGCTGGTGAAAAGGTTTTGATTCCACTGTCGGATCGCTTGCTGGGGCGAGTGTTGGCTGCAGATGTGGTAAATCCCGAAACTGGAGAAATCATTGCTCAGCGTAATGAAGCGCTTTCACAGGCGAGAGCTGATGAACTCTATGCGGCAGGTGTTGAAGAAGTAATTGTCCGGTCAGGGCTAACCTGTGAGGCTACGCGTTCGGTCTGCCAACACTGTTACGGCTGGAGTTTGGCCCATTCAGAAATGGTTGATTTGGGCGAAGCGGTGGGGATTATCGCAGCTCAATCGATCGGGGAACCTGGTACTCAGTTAACAATGCGGACGTTCCACACGGGCGGAACGTTCACGGGTGAGATGGCTCCGCAGGTGCGGGCGAAACGGGATGGGGTGATTGAACTGCCGGCTAAGTTTAAAAGCCGTGCCTTCCGGACTCGGCACGGTGAAGATGCGCTGGTGCTGGAAAGCTCGACCAAGTTAGTGGTGAAAAGTGATAGTGGCAAGAATCAATCTGATACCTTGCCTCAAGGGGCCATTTTATTTGTGAATCACGGCGATCGCGTTAGCAAGGAACAATTGCTGGCGGAAATGCCAACGTCTAGCCGCATCCGTAAAGTCACTGAGAAAGCCACTAAGGACGTGAACAGTGACCTCTCCGGTGAAGTCAAGTTTGCGGGCTTGGTGCAGGAAGAGAAAATTGACCGGCAAGGGAACACGACCCGTTTGGCCCAGCGAGGTGGCTTGATTTGGGTGTTGTCTGGGGAAGTGTATAACTTACCGCCCAATGCTGAGCCAATCGTGAAGAATGGCGATCGCATTATGCCCGGTAGTGTCATCGCCGAAACGCGTCAGGTTACTGAGCGCGGCGGCTTAGTGCGGATTCCTGAGGTGTCAGAAGGCAAAGATGCTCGGGAAGTAGAAGTCATTACCGCTTCGGTACTGCTGGATCAGGCCGAAGTAAAAATGGAAAGCGGCCAGGGAGGTGAGCATTACGTTATTGAGACGGCAAATGGTCAACGGTTCTCTTTGATTGCTACGCCGGGGACTAAGCTTCTCAACAACGGCGTTGTGGCCGAGATGGAAGAGAGCGCTTACCACACCACCACTGGCGGCATGATCAAGTATTCCGGAGTGGAGGCCTCGAAGAAAGGCAAAGGTAAGCAGGGTTATGAAGTGACCAAAGGCGGTCAGCTGCTATGGATTCCGGAAGAAACCCACGAAGTGAATAAGGACTTGTCTTTACTTTTGGTGGAAGACGGTCAATATGTGGAAGCGGGCACAGAAGTTGTAAAAGACATCTTTTGTCAAAGTAGCGGTGTGGTTGAAGTTACCCAGAAAAACGATATTCTGCGCGAAATCGTGGTCAAGCCAGGGGCCCTTCACATGGTGGATAACCCGGAAGAAGTTATGGATCGGGACGGCACCATTGTGCCTCCGGGTGAAGAACTCATGGCGGGCCTAACCACTGAGGAATTGACGTACGTAGAATTTGTCGAATCGCCGGAAGGACCGGCTATTTTGCTACGTCCGGTTGAGGAATATAAAGTGCCAGACGAGCCTGATGTTCCCAGTCAGGAATCGACTAGTGATTCTGGCTGCCATATTCGTTTGCGGGCCGTGCAGCGTATTTCCTTTAAGGACGGCGATCGCGTCAAGTCGGTTGAAGGGCAAGAACTTCTGCGGACTCAGCTAGTGCTGGAAATTGGCGAAGAGTCCTCGCACTTAGAAGCTGATATTGAGCAAGTGCCCGACGAGAACGATCCTGACGTTATGCGTCTGCAGCTGGTGATTCTCGAAGCGATTATCATTCGCCGCGACGTTGTGGCTGACCAGACCCAAGGAAGCACCCTGACCCGAATTTTGGCTGAAGAGGGCCAGCAGATTGAACCCGGTGCAGTCGTCGCTCGGACCGAAATTCAATGTAAGGAAGAAGGTGAAGTTCGGGGTATTCGCGAAGGTACTGAAGCGATCCGCCGCATTCTGGTGGTGCGCTCCAATGACTTGAAACAGCTGGAATTGAATGGTCAACAGCCAACAGTGGCGGTGGGTGATTTGCTAGTTGATGGGAATGAAGTCGCTCCGGGCATGGTACTGGAGGAGTCTGGTCAGGTGATCGAGATTAGCGACTCCCATATTACCCTCCGAACCGCACGCCCCTACCGCGTCTCGACCGGAGCCGTGCTGCACATTGAAAATGGTGATCTGGTGCAGCGGGGCGATAGTTTGGTGCTGCTGGTGTTCGAGCGAGCCAAGACTGGCGATATCATTCAGGGCTTGCCGAGAATTGAGGAGCTTTTGGAGGCTCGGAAACCGAAAGAAGCCTGTGTATTAGTGGAGCGTCCAGGCACTACCGAAGTGGTCTTTACTGATGACGAGACAGCCAACGTCAAGGTGGTGGAAGCCGATGGCGTCGTCACTGAGTATCCCTTGAATCCAGGTCAAAACCTGTTGATTAATGATGCTCAGTATGTCGAGGCGGCGGAGCCATTGACTGATGGCCCAGCTAATCCCCACCAGATTTTGGAAATTTTCTTTGCTTACCACAAGTCTCAAGGAGAAGGTATTCACGTTGCATCAATGAAAGCGTTGCAAGAAGTGCAGACCTTCTTGGTGAACGAAGTGCAATCTGTATATCAGTCGCAAGGCGTCGATATTTCTGACAAGCATATTGAGGTAATTGTGCGGCAGATGACCTCAAAGGCCCGCGTTGAAGATGGGGGTGACACCACGATGCTGCCGGGTGAATTGATGGAAATCTATCAGATTGAGCAGGTTAATGAGGCGATGGCGATTACCGGGGGGGCACCGGCAGAATATACGCCGGTCTTGCTGGGTATCACCAAGGCGTCTTTGAATACCGACAGCTTTATTTCTGCGGCGAGTTTCCAAGAGACGACGCGTGTGTTGACGGAAGCAGCGATCGAAGGGAAGTCTGATTGGTTGCGTGGCCTGAAGGAAAACGTCATCATTGGCCGTCTGATTCCTGCGGGAACCGGGTTTAATGCCTACGAAGAACCTACGCCTAGCTTAGATACCGACCCCGGTGCCGGTTTTGAAGGCGCAATGATCGATGATGCTTTGGCTCGTGACGTGGTGTTAGATGATGCGTCTGCCCGCAACTACCAACTCGACCCTGGACTCGGAAATATTCTGAAGGACGATGAGATGGTTGGTTTTACCGAAAATGGTGAAGGCAATGCGGAAAAGTCTGGCGGTTCTGCTCCAGCTCAAAAACCCATTTTGGATGATGATAATTTGCTGATTGACGACAATAGCGACATTATCTAGTCGGCGGAATGGGTATATGAGCAAAAGCCAGCTCTCACTGGGGGCTGGCTTTTGCGTGGGCACACTGATGAGACAAGCCTCATGCCTATGGCAATTCGCACATTGATGCGGTTGGTTTACAGGCATGAAATGCTTTCTGGCTATAGATTCTGAGAACCTAAATCAATCGAACCCTTCCACGGGTTGCTATACCGCATGACCTCGCGGGACAAGCTTATCCCTGTCGAGGAAAATTTTTGCCGATGGTTCGCGGTAGGCTGAAGCAATCTCCAGTCAGTTTATTGATAGGCCAGATTTTATAGCAAATTTCAAAATGTTGAGGCAGAATTTTGCATAAGAGTCTTTGCGGAATAAGGATTTTAGGGCTTTGCAGTGACCACATCTAAATGCAGCTGGCGAGCAACTCCTTGTTCCACAGCATGGCATGCAGTGAGCCACTTAAGGATCAGGATTATATAAAATCCAATTCTGGCTAAATCAATCTGGTGTCTAGCAGTGAACTGCCGAGACGCCTATTCAAACTTATTAAATCCTCATTCCTTAGACCGATTGGTATAGCAGCGTTTTGAGTGGCTGGAAGGCACTAGTGGTCTGTCAACTTTCAAATTGTGGGTCAGTGTAGATTGGGTTGAGGTCACGAAACCCAACGATGACAA